>JAJTFU010000219.1:2576-4490 GCA_021299075.1 Novosphingobium sp.
GGGGTGAGCGCAGGAACTTGCGCCGCGCCGGCACCTTGCCGAACAGGTCCTCGACCCGGATGCGCGTGCCCGGCGGGAGCGCGGCGGGTCCTTCGGCGACCTGCTGGCCGTGATCGACCACCACCTGCCACCCGCTGTCGGCGCCCCGCACCCGGCTTTCCATCGTCAGGCGCGCGACGCTGGCGATCGACGGAAGGGCCTCGCCCCGGAAGCCGAGCGTGGCGACCAGTTCGATCGCTTCATCCGGCAGCTTGGAAGTGGCATGGCGTTCCAGCGCGAGGGCCATGTCCGCGCGGGTCATGCCGCAGCCGTCATCAGTCACCTCGATCAAGCCAAGACCGCCCTCACCCAGGCGCACCGCGATGCTGGTGGAGCCGGCATCGATGGCGTTCTCGACCAGCTCTTTCAGCGCCGCCGCCGGACGCTCGACCACCTCACCCGCAGCGATGCGGTTGACCAGGTTTTCAGGAAGGCGGCGGATCACTGACATTTGTTCCCGACCCTAGCGATGAAGTGCACCGAATTCGAGACGGAAGAATGGGCACAATCCCCATGTTTCGGACAAATTTTTGGCCTTTGTCGCCCCCTTGCGGTAATGAGCCGCGATTCACGCCAACCTACCGGCTTTTGACTTCTGCAGACTTTGCAGTAAGTGGCCGTAAAAATTATGGATTTGCCAATGGCCAACTTCCTGTCCCGATTCTTCAAATTTGGTTCGCAGAACATGGCGATCGACCTCGGGACAGCGAATACCCTGGTCTATGTGCAGGACCGCGGCGTGGTACTGAACGAACCGTCGGTGGTGGCGATCGAAACGATCAATGGCATCAAGCGCGTCAAGGCCGTGGGCGATGACGCCAAGATGATGATGGGCAAAACCCCGGACAGCATCGAAGCGATCCGTCCGCTGCGCGATGGCGTGATTGCCGACATCGAAATCGCCGAAGAAATGATCAAGCACTTCATCCGCAAGGTGAACGGCAAGCGCACGAGCATGTTCTCGCCGCCGGAGATCGTGATCTGCGTCCCTTCGGGCTCCACCTCGGTGGAGCGCCGCGCAATCCGCGATGCTGCCAGCAATGCCGGGGCCAGCCAGGTTTACCTGATCCTGGAACCGATGGCGGCCGCGATCGGCGCCGATATGCCGGTGACTGAACCGGTTGGCTCGATGGTCGTCGATATCGGCGGCGGCACCACCGAAGTTGCCGTGCTGTCGCTGCGCGGCCTGGCTTACACCACGTCGGTCCGCGTCGGCGGCGACAAGATGGACGAAGCGATAGTTTCCTACGTGCGGCGCCACCACAACCTGCTGATCGGTGAAGCCACGGCCGAGCGGATCAAGAAGGATTACGGCGTTGCCATGGTTCCGGCTGATGGCATCGGCGAATCGATCCAGATCAAGGGCCGCGACCTCGTCAACGGCGTGCCCAAGGAAATCACCATCACCCAGGCGAACATCGCCGAGGCGCTGTCCGAACCGATCGGGGCGATCATCGAAGGCGTGCGCATCGCACTGGAAAACACCGCGCCGGAACTGGCCGCCGATATCGTCGATCAGGGTATCGTCCTGACTGGCGGCGGTGCGCTGATTCAGGGGCTGGACGAGTACCTGCGCGAGGAAACCGGTCTGCCGGTCTCGATCGCCGAGGATCCGCTGTCCTGTGTGGCGTTGGGCACTGGCCGGGCCATGGAAGACCCGATCTACCGCGGCGTGTTGATGACGGCCTAAGCAAGGGAGAAGGCACCGCATGGCGCCGTCGTCGAACCGGCGCCCCGGCAGTTCCCGCAGGGCGCAGTACTCGACATTTCTGGGTTACGTGATCGCCTTTGCAGGCGTGATTGCTGGTGCCGTGCTGCTGCTGTTCTCCCTTGACAATACCAGTGCCTTTGCCGGTCTGCGCAGCGAAGCGAGCG
>JAJTFU010000066.1 GCA_021299075.1 Novosphingobium sp.
CGCCGGCAACGGCGCCGACATGATCCGCCCGGACGTGATGCAGAACTTCGTCAACGCCTTTGCCCCGGCCGGGTTCAAGGCGAGTGCCTTCCTGCCATCATACGGCCTCGCCGAAGCGACCCTGGCGGTCACGCTGATGCCGCCGGGCGAAGGGATCCGCGTCGAACTGGTCGAGGAAGAGCGGTTGTCCGGCACCCCGCGCGATCTGAGCCGCCCGGCCCGCTACCGCGCCATCGTCAACTGCGGCAAGGCCGTGAAGGACATGGAACTGGCGATCCGCGGCGCCAATGGGGAGAACCTGCCCGACCACCATATCGGCAAGGTCTGGTGCAAGGGTCCGTCGGTCATGCACTCCTATTTCCGCGATCCCGAATCGACCGCCGCCTGCCTGGTGGATGGCTGGCTCGATACCGGCGACATGGGCTACATGGTCGATGGCTATCTGTTCATCGTTGGCCGCGCCAAGGACATGATCATCATCAACGGCAAGAACCACTGGCCCCAGGACATCGAATGGGCCGTGGAACAGCTGCCGGGCTTCAACCATGGCGATATTGCCGCCTTCTCGGTCGAAGGCGAAACGGGAGAGGAAGAGGTAGCCGTGCTGGTCCACTGCCGCGTCTCCGATCCGGTCGAGCGCCAGAAGCTGCATGATACGATCCGCGATAAGGTCCGCTCGATCCTGGGCCACCCGGCGATCGTCGAACTGGTCCCGCCGCGCACCCTGCCGCGCACCAGCTCGGGCAAGCTCAGCCGGGCCAAAGCCAAGAAGCAGTACCTGTCGGGCGAAATCACCCCGATCCAGCTGGCGGCCTGAGCTTTCCCCAGTCTTCGCGCCGCGCTGTCCCGTTTCGGGGCGGCGCGGCGCATTGCATTTCGCCCCTCGCGAATTAGGCTTAGGGCCGGGCCGCACCGGGGGAAGAGGAACGCCGCGATGAATCGCGATCCGACCGATCGTCATGACTATGGGATTCTGGTGGGCTGGAGCCACGCCACGTTCACCGACAAGATCGATCTCAAGCTCCAGACCGTGCAATCGAGTCGCCAGCTCAAGAGCGAAGACTTGGACACTCAGCATATCGTGATGACCGCCAGCCAGGCCTTGCTGCTGGCCAACTACCTGTTCCAGATCACCGGCCAGGCCCCGGTCAAGAAGCCGGGCATTCTGACCCGGCTGCTGGGCGGCTAACCCGCTCATCGGGCTCGCCCTGTCTTATCTAAACAATACAGCTTGCAACGCGGCCTTACTCGCCCCATCTTGGCAGCAGTGCCCAAGAGGGAAATGTAGACCATGGCCACCACGCCGACCACGACCGAGACCGCTGCCCCGACCATCACCCTGACTCCGCCCGATCCGGTGCCGGTAGTCGCACCCGAACAGGCCGTGGGCCTGGTGCCGGTGGCCGAGGATGCCAAGTCCAAGCTGGACCAGCGGGTCGATGCCTTCGTCGCCGATCTATTGGCCTCTGACGCCAACTCGCCCGAATTTGGCAAGAAGGTCGATCAGATCACCAACATGGGCCGCAAGGAAATCATGACGGCGGCGGGCATGTCCAACCGCTTCCTCGATCGACCGGTGCGGGCGATGGACAAGGATTCGGGCGTCGGCGCGAACCTGGCCGAACTGCGCCGCACGGTCGAACAGCTCGATCCCGGCAAGCAGGGCAAACTGTCCAAGGGTCGCAAGATCCTGGGCATCATCCCCTTCGGCAATTCGATGAAGCGCTATTTCCAGTCCTACGAAAGCGCGCAGGGCCATATCCAGGCCGTGCTCGGTCACCTCTCGTCCGGCAAGGACGAGCTGCTGATGGACAATGCCGCGATCGACGTGGAACGCCAGAAGCTGTGGGAAGCAATGGGCGCGCTGGAGCAGATGATCCACATCAGCCGCGCGCTCGACACCAAGCTGGAAGAAAAGGCCGCCGATCTTGACGCGACCGATCCGGCCAAGGCCAAGGCGATCCGCGAGACCGCGCTGTTCTATGTCCGCCAGCGCACCCAGGACCTGCTTACGCAGATGGCCGTGACCGTGCAGGGCTACCTTGCGCTCGATCTGGTCAAAAAGAACAACGTCGAACTGGTCAAGGGCGTCGACCGCGCCAGCACCACCACGGTCGCTGCGCTGCGCACCGCCGTAACCGTGGCCCAGGCCATGGCCAACCAGCGGCTGGTGCTGCAGCAGGTCACCGCGCTCAATGAAACGACCGCGGGCCTGATCGATTCGACCGGCACGCTGCTGCGCGACCAGACCGGCAAGATCCACGAGATGGCAGCGTCGAGCACGATCCCGCTGGAGACGCTGCAGCGCGCCTTCCAGAACATCTATGACACGATGGACAACATCGACACCTTCAAGGTGAAGGCGCTCGAGAACATGAAGCAGACCGTCACCACGCTGACCGCCGAGGTCGAGAAGTCCAAGGGCTATATCGCCCGCGCCGAAGGGGCCGCCCAGGCCGCCAAGGCCGCGGATGCGCCCAGCCTGCTGAGCCTGGAGGGCTGACTTGCCCGGCGAGGCGCACAATTCCGACGTGATCCTGCGTCAGGCGAAGCAATCGCTGGTCAACAACCGCGATTTCGGCGGGCGGCGCAATTCGATCGGGCGGCGCTCCGCCGCGATCAAGCGCGAACATGCCGTGCGCCAGACCAAGCGGGCGATGGCAACTGTCGGCGCCATCGTGTTTGCCGCCATGGCCGCTGGCCTGATCATCGACGGCATCGGCATCACCGGCGTGTTGCTGACGATGATGGCGATATTCGCCGCCGTGGCCTTTTTCGCCGCCGTGCCGAAGGTGAAGATCCCGACCCGCGAAGCGCTGCGCGGCAGCGACGTGAAATCGCTGGTCGGGCGGACCGAACTCTGGCTGGAACAGCAGCGCCCGGCCCTACCCTCCCCGGCAGTCCAACTTGTCGACACAATCGGTCTCCAGCTCGATGCGCTCGGCACCCAGCTTGACGGGCTGACCGACAATGCACCTGCTGCAGTGGAAGTGCGCAAGCTGGTGGGCGATCACCTGCCCGAGCTGATTTCGTCCTATACCGCGATCCCCCGCCATCTGCGCGGCGAAGTGCAGGGTAGCGGCAGCCCGGACCAACTTGGCGATCAAGACCCGCTATCTCGATTACAAGTACGGTGCCGGCCCGGAAGGAGAGAACGGCCAGTGAGGATCGCAATCCCGCACAGCATCGGCAAGGAAGAGGCCCGCCGCCGGGTGCGCGAACGCTCGGGCGAGATCGCCGACTTCGTACCGGGCTTCGCTTCGGTGAGTACCGCCTGGCAGAGCGATGACCTGATGAATCTGACCGTCGGCGCGATGGGCCAGGAAATGACCGGCTCGATCGAAGTGGGCGAAAGCGAAGTGGCCTTCACGGTCGAACTGCCGGCCGCGCTCAGCTTCGTCGAACCGATGACCCGCAGCAAGATCGAGGCCAAGGGCCGCAAGCTCCTGACCTAAAGCTCTCGCTCCAGCTCCAGCAAGCTGTGCGGGATGCGCAGCTGGGCCGAGGCGACCCGCGTTTCGCGCAGGAACAGCAGCAGCGCCCACATCAGCAGGCCGATCGCGACCAGGAACAGGCCGGCTGCCACAAATTGCAGCCGAACGGCGACGATTTCTTCCAGGAACAGCACCGCGACCGTTACCCCGATGGTCAGGCCGCTCAGCACCATCAGAAAGATCGCGCGGTTGATCAGCGATATCCGCTGCGCGATCGCCCGCATTTCGACCACCACGGCATCGTGATCCGCCCCGCTGGTGGCGGTGTGGCGTTCCTGAAGGTGCCGCGAGCGGTCGACGATCCGACCCAGCCGGGAGGAGAGCAGGTTCATCATATTGCCAATGGCCACCAGCACGAAGACGGGAGCCAAGGCGAGCTGAATGGTCTGGGCGATCATGGCCCCTTGCATAGGGGCGTTTGCCCCCCAGATTCAATGCCTGGCACTGCCGCCGGACGGACACCCCTCATGATCAACCGCAGATCCTTCCGCATCGCCGTCCTCGCCCTCGCCTCAACCGCCCTGCTGGCCGGCTGCGCCGCACTCGGACCCAAGCACCCGGTCGGCAACACCGCCGTGCCGCAACCGGCCAAGCCGATCGAACTGGGCAAGTACCTGGGCCGCTGGTACGAGATTGCCCGCTATGAGCAGTCGTTCCAGAAGGGCTGCGAAGGCGTGAGCGCAGACTATGCCTTGCGCGAAGACGGCAAGATTTCAGTGCGCAATGCCTGCCGCAAGCCCGATGGCAAGATCTCGATCGCCAACGGCAAGGCCAAGATCGTCGATCCGGTCACCAATGCCAAGCTCAAGGTCAGCTTCTTTGGCCCGTTCTATGGCGATTACTGGGTGCTTGACCGCGCGGATGACTATTCCTGGGCAATCGTCGGTGAACCGTCCGGCCGCTATCTGTGGCTGCTGGCGCGCCAAGCCACTCCCGCCCCGGACAAGATCGAGGCTCAGATCGCCCGCGCCAAGGCGCTGGGTTATGACACGTCGATGCTGATCCGCACCAGGCAGCCCTGACCAGGCGGGCTCAGCGCCCGGTGGTCAGCAGGCTGTCGACCACGCTGGGGTCCGCCAGGGTCGAGGTATCGCCCAGGTTCGAGACATCCCCTTCGGCGATCTTGCGCAGAATCCGGCGCATGATCTTGCCCGAACGGGTCTTGGGCAGGGCGGGCGCGAAGTGGATCACGTCGGGCGTGGCGATCGGGCCGATCTCGTGCCGCACCCACTGGACCAACTCCTTGCGCATGTCGTCGGTCGGCTCCTCGCCGGCATTCAAGGTAACATAGGCATAGATGCCCTGCCCCTTGATCTCGTGCGGCATGCCAACCACGGCGGCTTCGGCCACCTTGGCATGGGCGACCAGCGCGGATTCCACTTCCGCGGTGCCCATGCGGTGGCCTGACACGTTGATCACGTCATCGACCCGGCCGGTGATCCAGTAATAGCCGTCCGCATCGCGCTTGCAGCCATCGCCGGTGAAGTATTTGCCGCGATAGGTGGTGAAATAGGTCTGGAAGAAGCGTTCGTGATCGCCCCAGACGGTGCGCATCTGGCCCGGCCAGGACTGGGTGATGCAGAGGTTCCCCTCGGTCGCGCCTTCGAGCACATTGCCCTCACCATCGACGATCTGCGGCACCACCCCGAACATCGGGAAGCTGGCCGCGCCGGGCTTTAGCGCATGGGCGCCGGGCAGCGGGGTCATCATGCAGGCGCCGGTTTCGGTCTGCCAATAGGTATCGACGATCGGGCAACGCCCATCGCCGACCACGCGCCAGTACCATTCCCAGGCCTCGGGATTGATCGGCTCACCAACCGAGCCGAGCAGGCGCAGCGTCTTGCGACTGGTGGCCTTCACCCAGTCATCGCCCTCGCGCATCAGCGCGCGCAGCGCCGTGGGCGCGCCATAGAAGATTTCGACATTATGGCGGTCGACGATTTCCCAGAAGCGGTTGTGGGTGGGATAGTTCGGCACGCCTTCGAACATCACCGTGGTCGCGCCATTGACCAGTGGGCCATAGACCACGTAGCTGTGGCCGGTGACCCAGCCCACATCGGCCGCACACCAATAGATTTCGCCGGGGCGGTAATCGAACACGTACTGGTGAGTCATCGCCGCCCAGGTCAGGTAGCCGCCGGTGGTGTGGAGCACGCCCTTGGGCTTGCCGGTAGAGCCCGAAGTATAGAGGATGAACAGCGGGTCTTCCGCGCCCATTTCCTCGTAAGGACAGTCGGCCGAAACCGCCGCGCGCTGCTCATGCCACCAGTGATCGCGGCCATCGGCCATGGTGATTGCATTGCCGACATGGCGCACGACCAGCACGGCTTCGATCGATGGACACTGGTTCAGCGCCTCATCAACATTGGCCTTCAGCGGCACCAGCTTGCCGCCGCGCATCCCGGCATCGGCGGTGATGACGAGGTTGCTGTCGCAATCCTGGATCCGCCCGGCGAGCGCCTCGGGACTGAAGCCCCCGAAGACGACCGAATGGATCGCACCGATCCGCGAACAGGCCAGCATGGCCACCGCTGCTTCCGGGATCATCGGCATGTAGATCGTCACCCGGTCACCGCGCTTGGCGCCCAGCGCCTTCAGCGCATTGGCCATGCGGCAGACTTCTTCATGCAACTCGCGGTAGGTCAGGCGGCGCTGCTGGCTGGCATCGTCGCCTTCCCAGATGATCGCGGTAACGTCACCGTGCTCCGCCAGGTGGCGATCAAGGCAGTTGGCCGAGACGTTGAGCGTGCCGTCAGAGAACCATTCGATCCCGAAGGTGGCCTCGTCGTAGGAGCACTGGCTCAGCTTGGTCCACGGCTTGATCCAGTCGATCCGCGCCGATTCCGCGCGCCAGAAGACTTCGGGCGTTTCCAGCGCGGCGCGGTACTTCTCGGCATAGACCTCCGCCGTGATCTGCGCGCGGGCGGCCCATTCGGCCGGGACGGGGTGGACAGTGGCCATCGGTTACTCTCCCTTTGCCCCACCCTTGCCGCCCCATCGGGCCGCGATCAAGCGGGTCAGAAGAAGAATTTCTGCTGCCAGTAGAAGGTCCCGGTCACCGGCTCGCCCGTCGCGTTGAGCGCCGGCTTGAAGCGCAGCCGCTCCTTCGCGAGGCGGCAGGTGACCTCGTCGGTATCAGGCAGCCCACTCGACTTGTAGATCCGGCAGCCAGTAGCTCGCCCTTCGGGGCTGATCGTCAGCGCCAGGATCACCGCCTTACCAATCCGCGCCTCGCGTCCGCCGGGCGGGATCGGGAAGTCAGTGGCGCGGTCGATCCGGCCGGAAATATGGACCGGCTTGCTCGCGCCGCCCCCCTGCCCGCTACCGCCGGCGCCGCTGCCTGTGCCGGAACCCGCTCCGCCAGCCCCCGTGCCGCTCCCCGCATCCCGCGCACCCGATGTATCGGCGCTACCCGTGCTGGAGGCTCTGGGTGCCGGGACCTTGGCGATCTCTACCTTGGGCTTCTCGGCCTTCACCTCGCGCGGGACGGCCTTCTTGCCCGCTTCCCCCGCTGCGCCCGCTGGCTTTGGTTCAGCCTGGGGCTCGGGCGGCGGCGGGGGTGCGGTGATGGTGACGGTGAGGGTGCGGCTGATGGTCTCCACCGCCTGGGCGGTAAAGTCCGGCGCAAAGGCCCGGATCAGCGCCAGAATCGCCAAAATATGCAGCAGCGCCACCAGCACGATCACGCCCAGCTTGACCCGGCGCGGCGGGGTGAGGTCCAGATCGTCCTCGTCCATCAGGGCCTTATGACAGGCCGGCGCTGCAATTCAAAGGCTTAGCGCGGCGGGGCGACGTCAAACGCGAAGGTCAGGCGCTCCCCTGCGGCGAACGGTTCGGTGGCATGCCAGAGCCGCAGCGGCGGCAAGTCCAGCCCCAGCTCGGGCGGCGGGCTGCCGAGTGAGAGCCAGCCGGCTGGCGGCGCGCCCAGCTCAGCCGGTTCAGGCAGGCTGACGTAGCAGGCGGAGCTGATCCAGCCGCGCACATGGGTATGGCTGGCGTGAAAGCCGGCTCCGGCCAGCCGCACCGACCAGCTCCCGGCAAAGCGCAGCGGCCCGGCACCGCGATCGAGCAGCGGGTGGCCCGCCGGATGCGGCAGAGTGGCGGCAAACTCGGCCACGGCGCCCAGCACCTTGTCGCGCGCTAGCCGGATCGCCGGATCGGGATGGAAGAACAGCTGCCGGTCGGTCTGGGTGCCGCCCCGCACCGACTGTTCGGGATAGGGTGCCTTCATCCGGTGCAGGCGGCGCAGCGCGGCGGCAAGATCACCCAGTTGCTGCGGGGTGAAATCCAGATCAATCGCTGCGGCGTGCAGAGGCTCGCCGTCGAGCCATCCGGCCTGCGGATCACCCAGCAAGCGCCAGCATAGCCCGGCATAGGGCCAGAACATCCGCGCCTGCGGTGCCCTCAAGTGCCGCTGCGCAATCGCCAGTGCGGCTTCCGGCTGGCCAGTACGGAGCAGGTAGCGGACGTGGCACAGGTCGGTTCCCAGATCGGCGAGCTCAGTGAACGGTGCGAAGTCCGGGGTGCCCTGGCCACTTTCGGCGGTGAGGAAAAGGGTGGACAAGGCCAGTGCTTGCGAGGGCGGGCAGGCCTGCTGTGCGCCGGCCAGTACCCGTCCAGCCGCTGCCCAATCCTTGCGCGTCGCATGCTGCTGGAACCAGCCGAGCCACAGGGCGGTGCTGGCTGGTTCATGCGCAACGGCTTTGGCAAAGGAGCGGTCCCAGCCCTCACCCTCGCCCTTGGTAATCCGCATGGCGCAGAGCGTACGGTGCCCGTCGAGCCAGCCAGGATGCTGTGCCAGCACCGTCTCGAGCAATGCTTCGGCCCGATCTCCTTCGCCTTCGGCCGCCAGCGCCAGCGCGTGGTTGCGGATCAGGTCGGGCTGGCCGGGTAGCAGTGCGGCGGCGCGCTCGAACAGGGCGGCAGCAGGCTGCCAGGCTTCGAAGGCAATCTGAGCATGACCAAAGGCAGCTTGCGGGCTGGCCGGATCAAGCCGCGCCGCCTCAATGATCGCCTCAAGCGCGGCGTCGATATCCTGTTCGGCCAGCAGCGCTGCCGCTCGGCTGACGCGCTGGGCTGTGTCGCTCATGCCTTGCAGTGCTGGTCGATGAAGGCCTGGTGGCTGGGCTGGCGCGCCGCCTCATTGGCCATGGCGCTGCGCAGCTTGTCCAGCCATTCACGGCCGCTGGGACGATAGGCGCCGAGCGGATCGGTGCCTTCGGGCAGGTTGAACTGGCCGATGTGGACCGCATGCCAGCTGGGCGGGGCGAACAGGTCCATATCGCGCGGGATATGCCGGCCATAACGGCGGAAGTGATCGATCTTGAAGGCCAGGGTGTCCGGCACATCCATCGCCGCGGTGTGCCGCCACATCGGTTCATCACGGTCCATCAGCTTGTAATGCAGCACAATGAAATCGCGGATCCGCTCCATCTCGGTCGTCGCAATATGGTTGTATTCGGCGATCACCGCCGGATCGAAGCTGGTATCCGGGAACAGCGCGAGGAGCTTGGAGATGCCGGCCTGGATCAGGTGCAGGCTGGTCGACTCGAGCGGCTCAAGGAACCCACTGGAGAGGCCCACCGCAACGACATTCCTGTCCCAGAACTTGCGGCGCATGCCGGTGGTGAAGCGCAGGCGATTGGGATCGGCCAGCGGTTTGCCGTCGAGGTTTGCCAGCAGCACATCAAGCGCCGCCTCATCGCTGGTGAACTGGCTGGAATAGACATGGCCGTTGCCGGTGCGGTGCTGCAGCGGGATGCGCCACTGCCAACCGGCCGCGCGCGCGGCTGAGCGGGTATAGGGGGTGAAATCGCCAGCTTTCTCGCAAGGGATCGCCACGGCCCGGTCGCAGGGCAGCCAGTGCGTCCAGTCGACATAGCCAGCCTGCAGCGCACCCTCGATCAGCAGGCCGCGAAAGCCCGAGCAATCGATGAACAGCTCTGCCTCCAGGCTGCGCCCGTCTTCCAGGGTGACGCCGGTGACGAAGCCGGTTTCGCCATGCTGCTGGACCGAGCCGATCTTGCCCTCGTGCCGCACCACGCCGCGTGCCTCCGAATAGGCACGCAGGTACCGCGCATAGAGCCCGGCATCGAAGTGATAGGCATAGTCAAAGGTTGAAAGGACCGAACGCGGATCGCCGCTCGGTCGGACAAAGCGATTGGCCTTAGCCAGGTGCCAGGCCATCGAGTGTTCGTCGAAGCCCCAGTTCACGAATTCGATCCCCAGCTTGTAGCTCGCCTGGGTGCGCTTCATGAATTCGGCTTCGTCGATGCCCAGCATCTGGTTGAAGGTGCGGATCGGCGGAATCGTCGCCTCGCCTACGCCAACCGTGCCGATCTCTTCGCTTTCGATCAGCGCGATCTCGCAGCCCTGGGCGAGGTTGGCGGACAGCGCCGCCGCCGTCATCCACCCGGCCGAGCCGCCGCCGACGATCAGGATCTTGCGGATGGGTTGCGCGGGACCTGTCATTGCCTGCTCGCTTGCCATGAAAGAAAGCGGGCGGGAAGCAGCCCAAGCCGTTCCCGCCCGATTGTTTCGGGGCCGCCCAGGGAGTTGGCGGGCCCCGAGGAGAACCAGCTTAGAAGCTGTAGCGCACCGAAGCGGTAAAGGTGCGACCCAGCGCCGGGGCACCGCTCAGCGCGGCCGGATTGGTCGAGCTGTCGAAGATGCCGCCGTTGCCGCGGAAGTCGAAGGTGTCGAACAGGTTGTAGACCTGCAGACCCAGTTCGAGGTTGTTGACCGGACGAACCCGCAGCACGCCGTTGAACACGGCCTTGCCTGGGTATTCCAGACCCGCCCCGTCGATCGAGTTGGTCTGGCCCGTGGTCGACAGACCGATCGTGGCGAAGTCGTTGATGTCGTAGTTAGCCGAGACCGTGTACGACAGATCCGGGATACCATCGGCGCGGTTGTAGACGGTCGATGCCGCCGCCGCGCGCTTGGCCTTGGTGTAGGTGGCCGTCCCGACGAGGTTGAACCCGCCGTTCTGGTAGGTCACGAACAGTTCGGCACCGGTCGACTTGTACTTGGTGTCGATGATGCAGCCGCCGGTCGGGCACTGGGCCGTAACGGTCGGCTCATAGTCGCTGCGGCTGAAGCTGCCCTTCAGCAGGGTCAGTTCGGCAGTGTAGCGCCCGCCCAGGAGGCCGCCACGGTTCTTCAGTCCCAGTTCGTACTGCTTCACGAAGTCAACCGAGGGAACCAGCCCGCTCTGGTTGAGCTGGCCCGAGGCGGTGAACTTGCCCGACACTGTCTGACGGTCCGAGTTGAAGCGGCCGCCGCGCGAGGCACGGATGAACAGCGAGGTATCCGGGTTGACCTTCCACAGCGCACCCACGGTCCAGGTGGTGTAGTTGCGGCCATAGTCCAGCACTTCGCGGGCACCGTTGGCGGTGATCGTCGGGATCTGGGTGGTGATGCCGTTGTAGGTGACCGGGGTGTTGAACTCGGTCGCGCTGCCGGCAATCGTCCAGCCAGAGGCACGCAGCATTTCGAACCGCACCGAGCCATCGATCGCGAAGTTGTCGTTGTCGAGGTCGAGCCCGATGTAGGGCGCGTTGTCGGTGTACGACAGTTCGTAATCGCGGGCGCAGCAGTTGCCCCAGTTGTTGTTGAACCCGGCAATCCCTTCAGCAGTCAGACGCGCTCCGGCAGCCGTGAACAGGTCAAGCTGGGCAGGATTGTCGCCGCTGACCTCGCGGTAGGATTTGTTGGTGTGCCAATCCATGTTGATCTTCTGGTTCATGTAGAACCAGCCGGCGCGGGCCGTGATCGTGGCGAAGCCGCCTTCGAACTTGCCAGTCAGCGCCAGATCGTTGGCAAAGCTGCCGATGTCGCGGATGTTGGTGCGGACGTTGGTGTTCGTATCGACATAGGTGCCGGTATAGGCCTGCCCGGCCTTCGGTCCGCTGGCATAGCGCAGCTGAGCGACGACCCCGCCGTTAACGGTTGAGCCGATCACCGACGAGGTGCGCCCGATGCCCAGGAACGGCGCGGTGAAGGCGCCGCTCATGTCGGTCCAGCGCATGTTGTTGTCGACCGTGATCGCGTCCGAGAACTCGTAATGGAACTGGTTCTGGATCGACTTGGCGTTGGTGGTGATGCCCGACATCGCGACGCGCTCGAGATCGCCTTCGCGGTTGTAGATCAGGAACGACTGATTGAGCGTCGAGTAGTTCGACTGGTCACGGCCATCAAAGCCGGGGAAGGGCCGCAGGTTCGAAACCTTGCCGCCGGCCACGGTGCCCAGCGCCGGGGCGCCGGTGTAGTTCGGCTCGCGCGTGTCGGCATACTTGAACAGGAAGCGGATGTAGCCCTTGCCGTCCGCGAATTCCTTGGTGACGTTGGCCTTGATCTGGACCGAGTCCGAGACGTTGAAGCCGGCCTTCAGCGGGCCCTTGCCGACCTTGTAGAAGCCGCCGACGTGGAAATACATCGTCTCGTTCAGCGCGCCGCCATAGCGGAAGTCGACCTTGGTTTCATTGAAGCCCAGACCCTTGTTGAGCTGGATGAAGCCGCCTTCCTGCTTGCCGGTGTGGCTGATGTAGTTGATGACCGCGCCCGGCGCCTGCGAAGCAAAGGTGGCAGCGGTACCGCCGCGCACGGCTTCAACCTTCTGGGTCGAGGCATCGAAGCGGGTCCAGTAGTCGTTGTTGCCGAACTGGATATCGCCGAACAGCACGGTCGGCAGGCCATCTTCCTGCAGCTGGACGAAAGGCGCACCGCCAGTCGCGACGGGCAGGCCGCGTACGGCGATGTTCGAGTTGCCGCCCGGGCCCGAAGTCCCGGCCACCTGAATACCCGGCAGCATGCGGAACAGTTCGGCTTCCGAACTCGGCTTGAAATCCTGGATCAGATCAGCGCTGACCGAGGTGACCGAGATCGAGCTGTCGATCTGGGCCTTGTCGCGGCCCGAGGCCGTAACAACGATTTCATCAAGCCCGCTGGCCTCGTCCGCCGGGGCATCCTGGGCCATGGCGGGCGCGGCGAAGCTGGCACCGGCGACAATCGCCAGGACCGAGGCAACAGAGCGCAATTGCGACTTCTTCATGGGTATCCTCCCCTCGAACACCCCTTTGCGGGGCTCATCTGCCGACAGCAAGCTCATGCTCATCTTCGACAATCGATTGCACTCCTACCGCAATCGATTGCAATTGCAAGTGCAAAGACACCCGGCACAGCAATTTTGCGGATTTCACGATTGCCTTTGCCGCGCTTTGCGGGAAAGTGCGGTTTATGACTGACCGGCCCCGCATTCGAAACATCGCCGATCTTGCCAAGATTGCCGGAGTTTCCCCAGGGACCGTCTCGCGTGCGCTGTCGGGCGCCGGCCTGATCAGCCAGAAAACCCGCGACCGCATCCAGGCCCTGGCCCGCGAACATGAATTCCGGCCCAATATCATGGCCCGCAACCTGCGGATCCAGCGCACCGGCGCGATCGGCGTGTTGATCCCGCTGGGGCATGAGACCGGCCAGCACATCTCCGATCCGTTCTTCATCACCATGCTGGGTCTGCTGGCCGATGCCCTGACCGAGCGCGGCTATGACCTGATGCTCAGCCGCGTGATCCCTGACGACGACGACTGGCTCGACCGCTATGCCGATTCGGGCCGGGTCGACGGGATCATCGTCATCGGCCAGTCCGACCAGTCTGCGGTGCTTGACCGGGTCGCGGCACGCTATCGCCCGCTGGTGGTCTGGGGCGGCCATTCGCGCGGCCAGGTCCATTGCTCGGTCGGATCGGACAACGTCGCCGGCGGTGACCTGGCGACCACCCACCTGATCGAGCGCGGCTGCAAGCGCATCACCTTTTTCGGCGATCCGACCCCGCTCGAAATCGCCCAGCGGCTGGAGGGTTGCCGCCAGGCCCTGGCCCGGGCCGGCTTGGAAGAAGCGCTGACCGTCTTCCCCGCGCACCTGGCCGCCGGACTGAACGACAGCGATATCACCGCCTATCTCGAGAACGCGACGACCCGCCCGGACGGCATCTTCGCTGCCTCCGACGTGATCGCGATGAGCGCGCTGCGGGCCCTGGCCGAACTGGGCATGGCCGTTCCCGGCGAGGTCAAGGTGATCGGCTATGACGGCCTGGCGCTGGGCGAACACACCGTTCCCCGGCTTTCGACCGTGCGCCAGGACCTGACCACGGGCGCGCGCAACCTGGTCGACCTGTTGCTGCGCCGGATCGCGGGCGAGGATACGAGTTCGGTGGTGATGATGCCCGAACTGGTGGTGCGGCTTTCTAGCTGAGCGCCGCCTCGGCCAACGCCAGCGCGCCCAGCAGGCCGGAACGGTCGCCAAGGCCCGGCAGCACGACAATCTCCGAGGCCTTGCCGCGGAAGTAGCCGTTGCCGAGTGTCTCGGCCTCGGCCCGGACGCGCTCGATCAGGCCCGGCGTCGCCATCACGCCGCCGCCGAGCACGATCCGCCCCGGCTCGAACATCGCCTGGGCCGTCACCACGGCATGGGCGATATACGAGGCAATCACGGCGTGACCTTCATGATCCTGCGGCAGGTCGGACAGCGACAGGCCATAGCGCGCCAGTACGGCCGGCCCGCTGGCCAGGCCTTCCAGGCAGGTGCCGTGGAACGGACAGACCCCGGCAAACCCACTCGCAACGTCGGCGGGATGGAGCAGCGGGCGCATATGGCCCATCTCGGGATGCGAGACACCGGCGAGCGGGTTGCCGCCGATCACTGCCCCGCCGCCAATCCCGGTGCCGATCGTGAAATAGAGCACCGCAGGCTGCCCTTGCCCCGCCCCCCAGCGGTACTCGGCAAGGGCAGCGGCGGTGACATCGGTGTCCAGCCCCACCGGACAACCGAGCCGCGCAACGAGTGGCCCGACCAGGTCGGTATTCGACCAGCCGGCCTTGGGCGTGGCGAGAATATGGCCCCAGAGCGGCGCACAGCGATCAACCTCGACCGGGCCGAAGGTCGCCACCCCAACGGCAGCAAGCGGGCCGTGCCCGGCCAGCCAGTCGCACATCGCGGGAATTGTCTCGGCGGGCGTTGTCGTCGCGATGCGGGTCGTCGCGACAATCTCATCCGGTCCGCGCGCCACGCCAAGCACGAACTTGGTGCCTCCGGCTTCGACCAGTCCGTATAGCGGCTTGCTCATTCCGAAACGATCTGCGCCGTTTCCCCATCCAGCGCAATCCGGAAGCGCGGCGCCGGCACGCCGCCGAACTGCTTGAGCGCCAGCCCGGGATGCAGCGCCGGATCAAGCCCGCCCAGGCCCCAGAAATCGATGAACCCGGCAACTTCCAGCTCGTCCGTCACCCACCAGCTATAGGTCTGGACCGGCTCTTCGGCCGGGTTGGGTGCCACCAAGCCCGTGCCGTTAAGCGGCTGCCACGGCCCGGCCAGCCGCTCTGCCACCATGCCATAGAGCCCGTTCGGACCTGTCGGCCCTGCCGGATCGAAGGTGCGGCGCTGGGTTGACCAGAACAGGTAATAGCGCCCGCCGTGCACGCGCAGCACCGGCCGCTCCATCTCGTTGTTCACGCCGGCCGCGCTGACCACCGGCGGGAGCAGGGTCCAGCCGGTGAAGCCGGGACCGCTGGCACGCGCCAGACCGACCACGCCATTGAAGCTGGAGCTCGAAGCCGGATCAGAGGCGGTGAACAGGAGGTAGCCCGCCCCATCGGCCGGATCGCGGAAATGGAATGGATCGCGAAAGCCTTTGATAAACCCCGGTTCGCCCACCGTCTGGTTGACGATCACATAGGTCTGGCCATCGGCCGCAACGCTTTCAACCGGCTCGCTCCAGTCGGTCACGCGGACCATATCGCCAGCGAGCTCCAGCTTGCCGCTGGTCTGGAACAGGCGCTGCTCAAAGCTGCGCCCGGTATCGCCGCGCCGGCCCGTGGCCGTGTAGAACAGGGTCACCCGCCCGCTCGCCGCATCATAGACGGTCGAGCCAGCCCATTCGCGCGAGCCGGGATTGAGATCTTCGGGCAGCAGGAAGCCGCAATCGCGCCAGATGCAGTCCCGCTCCAGCATCAGCCGCAGGCGGGCGATGTCATGGCGCAGATCGGGTTGGACGTCGCGCGGCGCGCACATCACGACCCAGGGCGTCCAGCCATCCAGCACCACGGTGGCGCCCTGCGGCGTTTCGAATGTCCAGCAATCCCACAGTTGGAACCCCGGCAAGGCATCATGCACGTCGGCCGCGCCGATCACGGGGATCGCGGGCACCTGCTGCTGCGCAATCGCGGCAACCTGTTCCGGCAGCCAGCGCGAGGTGATGCGCGAAATGGTGATGGATTCTGGCACCCGATACCCCGGCAAGACTTTTCTCCGACAGCCATGCTGCTGCCCTTGGGGAGGCTCGCTATCCTAAATTGTAATCGATTGCAAAGGCAATTTTGCGTCCTTTTTGGGCTGGTGGGCGAATTGCCGTCAAATCAGGCTGGCACCCGCTGCGGGGGTCTCGACCATCACCAGCGGCGGTCCACCCGCCGGGGTGCGATAACCGGCAAGAACCGCAGCGCGAACCCGCTCGACCTGCTCTGCCGGGAGCAGCGCCACCACGGCCCCGCCAAACCCGCCGCCGGTCATGCGTGCCCCACCTGCGCTGCCGATCGCGTCTTGCAGCAGGGCGACCAGACCATCAATCGCCGGCAGGGTGATTTCAAAATCGTCGCGCATCGCTGCGTGGCTTTCGGCCATGAGCACACCGAGCCGCGCCAGATCGCCTGCCGCGAGCGCCTGCGCCGCAGCGAGGGTCCGGGTGTTCTCCCCCACGACATGGCGGGCACGGGCATAGGCGACCGGGTCGAGCCCGCCTGCCGCCGGCAGTTCAGCCAGGTCGCGCAATGCCGCCACACCAAAGTGCTGCGCCGCTGCCTCGCATTGCTGGCGGCGCAGGTTGTATTCGCCATCGACCAGCCCGCGCTCGATCCCCGAATGGACGATCATCACCGCCCAGCTGGTCCATGATCCCGCACTGACAGCCGGCAAAGCGGTGCTCCGCGCGCTGGCCAATTAGCGCCAGTCGGCTGCGATCAAAGTCCGGCTGCCCGGCCAGCGCCGCCAGGGCCAGACCCGCTGCATTCTCCAGCGCGGCGGAGGAGGACAGCCCCGCCCCCTGCGGCATGTCACCGATAATCGCGAGGTCAGCGCCCGACAGCTCAAGCCCCGCTTCCAACAGGCCGTCGGCGACGCCGCGAACATAGTTACTCCACGGCGCGGCACTGTCCGGCGTGATCGGCCCAGCCAGCGAGAAGGTGGTGGTTGCCCCGCCGAGGTCGCCGGCGACAATCCGCACCTGCCGGTCATCCCGCCGCCGCGCCGCAACCATGGTCTGTCGCGAGATCGCACATGGCAGCACGAAGCCGTCGTTATAGTCGGTATGTTCGCCGATCAGGTTTACCCGCCCCGGCGCACGCGCCAACAGTGCGGGTGCTGCGCCGAAGCGCTCGCGAAACAGCTGATGTAGAGCGTCGATCATTGGCCCTGCCGGTAATGGATATCGCCAGCCGTGCGCAGGCGTTCGGCCGCCTGCTCGGGCGTCAGGTCGCGCTGCGCCTCGGCCAGCAGTTCATAGCCGACCATGAACTTGCGCACCGAAGCAGAGCGTAGCAGCGGCGGATAGAAATGGGCGTGGAGCTGCCAGCGCGGATGATCATCGCCCTGCCCCGGCGCGCCGTGCCAGCCCATCGAATAGGGAAAGCTGCACTGGAACAGGTTGTCATAGCGCGTGGTCAGCGCCTTGAGCGTGGCCGCCAGATCATCGCGCTGTGCGCTCGTCAACTCAGGCAGGCGGCGCACGGCGAAGCGCGGCAGCAGCAGCACCTCAAACGGCCACGCCGCCCAGAACGGCACGATCGCCAGCCAGTGGTCGCTCTGCACAACCACGCGCGGCCCTTCGGCTTCGCGCTCGACCAGTTCGAGCAGCATCGGCGCATCACCCGCCCATTCCGCTTGGGTCCGCGCTTCGGTTGCGAGCTCCTGCGGGACATAGCTCGTCGCCCAGACCTGGCCGTGTGGGTGCGGGTTGGAACAACCCATCATCGCGCCCTTGTTCTCGAACACCTGGACGTGAGCATAGCGCGCCGACAATTCGGCCACCTGCTCGGCCCAGCAATCGACCACCCCGCGGATCGCCGCCACCGGCAGCTCGGGCAGGGTCAGCGCGTGATCGGGCGAAAAGCAGATCACCCGGCTTTCGCCCTGTGCGCCGGCCGCGCGGAACAGCGGGTCGTCCTCCGCCGGGGCCGGGCTGTCTGGCAGCAGCGCGGCAAAGTCGTTCTGGAAGACGTAGGTACCGGTGTAATCGGGATTGCGCTCCCCCGTGACGCGGGCATTGCCGGGGCAGAGGTAGCACGCGGGATCATGATGCGGGCGCTCGGCCAGGTCAGGCTCATCGACCTGCCCCTGCCACGGCCGCCGCGCCCGGTGCGGCGAGACCAGCAGCCATTCATCTCGCAGCGGGTTATAGCGGCGATGCGGATGTTCGGCGGGATCGAAGGTCAAAGCGCAGATACCTCCAGCACCAGTCCGCTCTCGCCGCGCAGCGGCGGCAGGGCAAGGCCGTGCTGCACCAGCCATGCGCCATCATGTTCGGCCCCATTTATGCGATAGCGGCGCGTTGGATCAAGCATCGGCAGGCGCAGCAATGGTGCATGGCGCTGAGTCTGCGGATCGATCCGAGTCACCATCAGCACGAGGTCCGTGGGCGTGCCATGCGCCTGCCACAGCAACCCGTCCGCGCCCTCACCCTGCCAGACCTGGCCGGTATGGAGACGGTCGCGCAGGGCCTTGTAGCGGGCAATCCCCTCACCCAGCCGTTCGAGGTCACGATCGCTCAGCTTGCGCAGGTCGAGCTCGACCCCGAAGTGCCCCGGCAGCGCCACATGATTGCGGAACCGCATCGTCTGGATCCGCCCGGTGGCATGGGCCGGAGCAGCGCCAACATGGCTGCCCATCAGTTCGGGCGGGAAGAACTGCAGGTAACCGCGCTGGATGCTGACCCGGCTGACCGCGTCGATATTGTCACTGGTCCAGAAGCGGTGGGTGAAGCGCGCGATCCCGGCGTCGATCCGCCCGCCGCCGCCGGCGCAGGCCTCGATCTCGACCGCTGGAAAGTCCCGCCGCAACTGGGCGAACAGGTCATAAGCGCCCAGCACTTGCTTGCGGAACGATGGCCGCTCGCCTGCCGCGGTGAGGTCGCGGTTGTGGTCCCATTTGAGGTAGCCGATCGGCAACTCGTTCAGCAGGCCAGCGAGGCGCTCGTACAGATAATCCCGCACCTCACTGCGACCCATGTCGAGCACCAGCTGGTTGCGCGCGGTAATCAGCGGGCGCCCCGCCACTTGCAGCGCCCAATCGGGGTGGGCACGGTATAGCTCGCTGTCCGGGTTGATCATCTCCGGCTCGACCCAGAGGCCGAATTCCATGCCGAGCCTGGTCACATGATCGGCCAGCGGGCCCAGACCATTGGGATATTTCACATCGTCCGGCCACCAGTCACCCAGGCTCGTGGTGTCGTCATTGCGGCGGTGGAACCAGCCATCGTCCAGCACGAAACGCTCGATCCCCGCCTTGGCTGCGGCATTGGCAAGGTCCTTCAGCGCAGCCTCGTCGTGATCGAAGTAGAAGCCTTCCCAGGTGTTGAGATGGACCGGGCGCGGGCGCATCGCGCCGCCCGGCCAGTCCATTCGCGCGCGGATCGCGGCGTGGAAGTTCTGCGCCACGCCATTGGTATCCGCCGCGCAGGTGGCGAGCACTTCGGGCGATGTCAGGCTTTCACCCGGTGCCAGCCGTACCTCGCCCGGCATCAGGGCTTCGCCCAGTTGCCATTGCCAGCGACCATCATCGACCCAGTCGATCAGCTGGCAATGATTGCCCGACCAGGCGAGCTGCGCGCCATAGGCCGCGCCATAGGCCTGGACCACAGCCCCCGGCACGCAATCGTGCGAGGTCAGCCCGCGCCGGTTCTCGCGCCGCCACTGGCTGCGGGTGAGCTGGTCCTCGACCGGCACGAATTCGGTATTGTGCCGCCCGGAGAACGACCGGACCCGGCGGGCATGGTCGGGCAGCGGTAAGACCGCCGCGGCCAGCCACAGCACGTCGAGCGGCGCATCGCCCTGGTTGGTCAGGGTGGTCGAAACCGTCAGGACATCACTGTCCGGATCGAGCGTCAGGCTGACCGCCACCGCGATCCGCGCGACCGCATCGGTAAGCGTGACGGTGACGCGCTGGCCATCCCGCTCCACCGCGCAGTCGGTTGCCTGAAACGTCCAGTCCCGCCCGGCCCGGTGGGCCTTCAGTCCCGGCTCGCCAAACCAGCCTTGCCCCAGGCCGGGCACCAGGCTGAACGGCTGATCGAATTCCGGCGAAAAGCTGGGGGTCGGCCGGTCACCGCGCAGCGGCCCCGGCGGCGTCGCCCCATCGGGCAGACGCGGGCCCCAGTAGCGCCACAGCGGCGCCTCACCCGGTACCACTTCGAGCACCAGGCTGGAGGCACGGCCATGGAGAACAATCCAGCTATCCGGCTGCGGCAACTGCGCTTCCCCGCCCTTCCTTGATCCGCCAGACCGCAATCGCGGCCAGCAGCATGCAGACGCCCGACACGCGCAGCACATTGCGCGCATCGCCGCCCAAGAGCGGTTCATAGGCGAAGGTCATCGTGCCCGCAAAGATCAGCATCGGCACGCAGATGAACATGTTGAAGATGCCCATATAGACCCCGGTCCGCTCCGGCGGGATCGTATCGGCCAGGATGATGTAGGGATTGCCCATGATCGAGCCCCAGCCGAGACCGATCCCGATCGCGGCGACGAACAGCAGCTCCTTCTGCCCGATCAGCGGCATGGCCAGCATCGCGCAGCCCGACAGGGTCAGACAGAAGGCATGGAGCCGCCCTGCGCCCACCCGCCGCGCCATCGGCGCCATAGCCAGCGCCGCGACGAAGGCGATCAGGTTGAAGAAGGCGCCGATCTGGCCATTGGTCAGCACCGCCTCGCGATAGGCCGCCGTGCTCGCATCGGCCGTGCCATAGACCGAGCGGCTGATCGAATTGGTGACATAGCCCCAATAGCCCGACATCGCGTACCACTGGAACAGGCTCATCCAGGCCATCGCCTTCATCGCCTTGGGCATCTCACGCATGGCGCTGAAGATTTCGCCCAGGGTGGCTGCCGGGTTCTTGGGCAGGGCGGCCAAGCGCGCGCGTTCGGCCGCGGGCAGCTTGATTTCCGGCACGCGGGTGATCGACCAGAGGATCGTGCCGAGCGACAGGACCGCCCCGATCCAGAACGAGACCAGCGTAAAGGTGGGGATGCCGCCGTCTGCGGTCGCATCCTTACTGAGGCCGAACCAGGTCACCAGCAGCGTCGGGCTGAGATAGGCGAGGCACTGGGCGAGTCCGGTGAAGGCGCTCTGGCTGAGGAAGCCGAAGCTGCGCTGCTCGGCCTCCAGCCGGTCGTTCACATAGGCGCGATAGGGCTCCATCGTCACGTTGTTGCCGACATCGAGCAGGAACAGCAGCGAGAAGGCCATCAGCACCGAGGCCGAGAGCGGCATGAAGAACAGCCCGATCGAACACATCAGCGCGCCGATCAGGAAATAGGGCGTGCGCCGTCCCCAGGGCGATGCGGTGCGGTCACTCAGCGTGCCGATGATCGGCTGGACGATCAGCCCGGTCAGCGGGCCGGCAATCCCCAGCCAGGCGAAGTTCTTCTCTTCCGCGCCAAGGTAGCCCCAGATCGGCGACATGTTGGCCTGCTGCAGCCCGAAGCTGAACTGCAGCCCCAGGAACCCCAGGTTCATCTGCAGGATCTGCGCCACGCTGAGGTGCGGGCGGGTGCCGGCACTGGCACTGGTTGCGGCGGGCATGGTGGCTGCGGTCATCGCTTCTATCCCCTCGAACGGCGCCTTTGGCACCCGTTGCAGCGCAGCCTAGGCGTTGCGGATCAAGTTCGCAACAATCGATTGCAATGACGCTTTACAGCCGCCCTTCGGCGCGCGCGCGGCGGCCATAGAAGGCTTCGAACAGCGGCGCGGCCATCAGCGTGGTGACAATCGCCATGACCACCATCATCGCGAACAGCGCCGGGGTGATGATCCCGCGTTGCAGCCCGATGTTGATCACGATCAGCTCCATCAGCCCGCGCGCGTTCATCAGCGCGCCGATGCCCGAAGCGGTGGCGTGGTCCTGCCCGGACAGGCGAGCGGCGAGGTAGCAGGCCCCGCCCTTGGCGGCGATCGACAGCACCAGAATCAGCGCCGCCACCGCCAGCAGCGCGGGATCGCCGAGCAGCGTCAGTTCGGTGTGCAGGCCAGAATAGGTGAAGAAGAACGGCAGCAGCAGCACCACCGTCACTGGTTCAAGCTTCTCGCGGATTGCCGCCGTCAGGCGACCGCGCGGCATGGCCGTCCCCAGCAGGAAACCGCCGAACACGGCATGGATCCCGGCCACGTCCATCGCCCAGGCGCAGAGGAGGTAGAGAATCAGCACAATCGCCAGCAGCGTCTCGTCCATCCCGGTCACCGCAATCCGCCGGTCCAGCACCTGCAGCAGGCGCGGGGCAATCAGGATCATGAAAAGGGCAAAGGTAAAACCGCCGCCGATCGCCATCACCGCGATCTGCGGCCCATCGCCGAAGCTGGCCAGGACCAGCGCGATCAGTACCCAGGCCCCGGCATCGTCAATCGCCCCGGCCGAGAGCGAGAGCGTGCCAAGCGACGTGCCGGACAGGCCGCGCTCATGAATGATCCGCGCCAGCATCGGGAAGGCGGTGATCGCGATGGCCGCACCCATGAACAGAGTTGCCTCGAACTGGGTGACCTTGGGTGTGAACAGTCCGCCGTGGCTCAGCAGCCAGGGCGCGATGGCCACGGCCACGGCAAAGGGCGCTGCCATCCCGGCCAGCGACACCGCCGCCGCGCCCTTGGCGCCTTTGAAGAACTCGTCGCGGTCAAACCCCAGCCCGACCAGGAACATGTAAAGCCCCACCCCGAACTGCGCGATTACGAACAGGATCGGCTTGGATTCCGCAGGAAACAGGAATTCCTGCACCTCGGGCGCGAGGGCACCCAGCAGGCTGGGGCCAAGCAGGACCCCCGCGATCATCTCGCCCACCACGCGCGGCTGGCCCAGCCAGCGCTGCGCCGCGGTGCCGACCAGCCGGCAGGTAACCAAGATCACCGCTACCTGGAGGAAGAAGGCGATCGAAAGCTGGGTGGGGGTCATGCCGCCGGCCTAACCGTGGGCGCCGAACTGGTTCGCAATCGCAGTGGTGATACGCAGAACCAGGACATGGGCAGCGGCGATGGGCTCGATATTGTCACGATGGATCGCGCCATAGCCGACCGCGCCCTCGTCGGGATAGTCGCTCGGCTCGCTAACCGCGAAATCGTCCACACCCGGTGCGCTGGCCGGGAAGGCGCGGCGCAGCTGGGCGAGCGCTTCATCGATCCGCAAGGTGAAGACCATTTCCAGCACGTCATCGCGGCTGATGTCATTGGCGCGACTGAAGGCCGGAACCGAGACCGCGCGGATGAACATGTGCTGGAACAGGGCAAGGCGCAGCGCCTGGAGCACGCCCAGCTCGCGCCGCACCTGCTCGCGGCCCGCCAGCGGGGCTTCGTCCGGGATCAGCGCCAGCAGCTTGTGCAGCTTGAGCGCATCGACCCGAAGGCGCGAGGCAAAGCGGCGATAGACCCCGGTGCGATCATCCTTGGTCAGGTATTCCGCCAGCGCAAGACAGGCATCGGCAATGCCTTCCTCATCCCCGCGATAGGGCCGGCTGGCCCAGTAGGCCGAATTGAACAGCTCGCCATAGGCCGCCACGGTCTTGATCGAGGCGAGCGAATTGGCCGCCCGGACCAGCCGCACCAATTGCCGGCCGCGGTGGCTTTCGCGCAGCAGCTCTGCAATCGCTTCGTAATTCCCGTCGGCCGCCGTGCCGAACCCGGCAATCACGTTGACCGGATAGCCCAGTTGCTGAAGCACGGCATTGTGCGGAATCGCGCGAATCTGGCGCAGGCTCATGGTCCGGTCGGCGGCTAGGTCCGACTGGCGGCGGCTCTTGCGACTGCCGGTCTCGTTGAGCAGGCCCAGGCCAAAGGCCGTCACCGCTCGGGCATAGGTGGCGCTGGCCAGATAGCCCTGCTGCACGCGGCGGATCGCGCGGTAGAAATCGAGAGAAAGATCGGTGCGGCGATAGAACGGATCGGGCGCGGCATCGGCATCGGCCTGGGCCGGGGCCAGCTCGGCAAAACGGGTCAGCGTGGCATAGGCCAGCTCGGGCGTGCCGAAGAACAGGTAGCCATCGCCGCCCTGGAAGCTCACTTCCGGCTCCAGCGCAATCCCGGCACGGACAAACCGCCGCCGCGCCCAGGGCGATAGCGGCCATTCCAGCCGGTCGGCAAAGCTGGTCGGGTGCGCACCGCGACCCATCGATTCGCCATGGGTGTTGAAGATCAGCGCGGCGACATCGGTCAGGCCGTTCGCCGCCATGGCTTCGGACAGGCGGCCTTGCAGGCGCTCGATCGCCAGAGCGGCCGGAATCTGCCCCACGAACCGGCCAGCATCGGAAAAGCCGGTCTGGATCGAAACACGCCCGCGCCGGCGGGCATAGGCCTGGTAGTGCGGCTCCGACAGCACGGCATCGAGGAACCGCCCGCCGTGCTCCAGCGCGCTCTCGGTTTCGAACAGCGGCGAGACATCGACCTTGTCGGCCACGCCGAACAACTCGGCAAAGTAGAGCGCGGCCAGCACTGTGGTCGGCTGCTCGCATTCGGCCACCAGCATGCGGATCGGCGTATCGGCATCGACGTGGTGCAGGATCTGCGCGATCAGCAGGAACTGGCGCACCGCCGTGCTGTTCTCAATCGCCAGGGCGGCCATATTCGCGCGCAGTGGCTTCACGCTGCCCAGCAGTTCACGCAGCCGCACCAGCGCGGCCTGGCTGGCCAGGTCCAGCTTGCCATCGGGATCGATCCGGCGGCGGATCGCGTTCTGGAGCTGGCTGGCGTTCACGCGGAAGTGAATCCAGCCCATCCCCAGCCCATCGGCGCGCATCGCAGCAACAACCCGCAGCATGGCTTCTGCAGTATCGTCATCTGCCATCGCTGCGCGCTGTTCCAGCGAGGCAATTGTCGCGGCCAGACTGGTCAGCTTGTCCGGATGATCGGCGGTGAAGGCATTGGCAGTGGCCGAGAGCGCGGCCGGATCGGACAGGTCGACTGCAAAGGCAGTGGCCTGCCCTGCTGCATAGGTCGAGGCGCGCAAAAGCTGCTGCGCGAGATCGGGCGCGACCGGCTCCAGCGCTGCCGCATAGCCTGCCAGCCGCTCGGCCTTTTCGGACAGGCGGTAGCGCAGCGAGGTGGCCCAGGTGATGTCGGTCCGCCCGTCCATGTCATAGCCGACCCAGCTCGCCAGTCGCAGCGGCACGGGCGCAAACTGGCGCCACTGCCCCGGCCAGCGCTTGCGGGCGGCGGCGAACAGCAGGCGGGTGATCCGGTCGCGCGCACCATGGGCATGGGCCAGCGCGGCCATCGCCTGGGCGTGTTCGCTATCAAGCGTGATCGGCTCGCGCGCGGGT
>JAJTFU010000067.1 GCA_021299075.1 Novosphingobium sp.
ATCGCTTCATCGCCCACAACGGCGAAATCAACACCGTGCGCGGCAACGTCAACTGGATGAACGCCCGCCGCCGCACGATGGAAAGCGAGCTGCTGGGCGCGGACCTCGACAAGATGTGGCCGCTGATCCCGCACGGCCAATCGGACACCGCCTGCCTCGACAACGCGCTCGAGCTGCTGCTGGCCGGTGGCTACAGTCTGGCCCATGCGGTGATGATGCTGATCCCGGAAGCCTGGGCCGGCAACCCGCTGATGGATGCCAAGCGCCGCGCTTTCTACGAATACCACGCCGCGCTGATGGAGCCGTGGGACGGCCCCGCCGCCGTGGCCTTTACCGATGGCCGCCAGATCGGCGCGACGCTGGACCGCAACGGCCTGCGCCCGGCCCGCTTCCTCGTCACCGACGACGATATCGTGGTCATGGCTTCGGAAAGCGGCGTGCTGCCGATCAAGGAAGACAATATCGTCCGCAAGTGGCGGCTCCAGCCGGGCCGCATGCTGCTGATCGATTTCGATCAGGGCCGGATCATCGAGGACGAGGAACTCAAGGCCTCGCTCGCCGCTGCCGAGCCTTACGAGGACTGGCTGGAAGCCGCGCAATACAAGCTCAAGGACCTCGAAGTGGTCGAGCCGGAACTGGCCGCACTACCGCAGGAGAGCACCACGCTTCTCGATCGCCAGCAGGCCTTTGGCTATACCCAGGAAGATCTCTCGCGCTTCCTTGAGCCGATGGCCCAGAACGCCGACGATCCGCTCGGCTCGATGGGGACGGACACGCCGATCGCGGTGCTCTCCAACCGCTCGCGCCTGCTCTACGATTACTTCAAGCAGAACTTCGCCCAGGTCACCAACCCGCCGATCGACCCGATCCGCGAGGAGCTGGTGATGAGCCTGGTCTCGATGATCGGCCCGCGCCCCAACCTGCTGGGCATGGAAGCCGGGACGCACAAGCGCCTCGAAGTCGATCAGCCGATCCTGACGAACGAAGACGTGGCCAAGATCCGCTCGGTCGAGGCGGCGCTGGACGGCGCCTTCCGGACCGAAACGATCGACACCACCTGGGATGCCGCCAGCGGACCGACGGGCCTTGAAATGGCGATCAAGGAAATGTGCTGGGCGGCAACCGAAGCCGTGCTGCAGGACAAGAACATCCTGATTCTGTCCGACCGCGCTCAGGGGCCGGACCGCATCCCGATGCCGGCGCTGCTGGCCACGGCCGCGGTCCACCACCACCTCGTCCGCCAGGGCCTGCGCATGCAGACCGGCCTGGTGGTCGAAACCGGCGAGGCGCGCGAAGTGCACCACTTCTGCGTGCTGGCGGGCTACGGCGCCGAGGCGATCAATCCCTATGTCGCCTTCGAAACGCTGGAAGAGCTGCGCGTCCGCAAGGACATGCCGCTTGACGCCAAGACGGTGCAGAAGAACTACATCAAGGCGGTCGGCAAGGGCATCCTCAAGGTCATGTCCAAGATGGGCATCTCGACCTACCAGTCCTACTGCGGCGCACAGATCTTCGACGCGGTCGGCCTGTCGAGTCAGTTCATCGAGAAGTACTTCACCGGCACCGCCACCACGATCGAGGGCATTGGCCTGGCCGAAGTGGCCGAGGAAACCGTGCGTCGCCACCAGGCAGCCTATGGCGACAATCCGATCTACAAGAACATGCTCGACGTCGGCGGGATGTACGGCCTGCGCCTGCGCGGCGAGGAGCACGCCTGGACCGCGCAGAACATCGCCGCCCTGCAGCATGCGGTGCGCGGCAATGTCTCGGAAAAGTACCGCGAGTTCGCCCAGACCATCAACGACCAGTCGACCCGGATGCTGACCATCCGCGGGCTGATGGAATTCAAGCCGGCCGACAAGCCGCTCGACCTCAGAGAAGTCGAACCGGCCAGCGAGATCGTCAAGCGCTTCGCCACTGGCGCGATGAGCTTCGGCTCGATCAGCCGCGAGGCGCACACGACGCTGGCCGTCGCCATGAACCGGATCGGCGGCAAGTCGAACACCGGCGAAGGCGGCGAGGAGCCGGACCGGTTCAAGCCGCTGCCGAACGGGGATTCGATGCGCTCGGCGATCAAGCAGGTCGCCTCGGGCCGCTTTGGCGTGACCACCGAATACCTGGTCAACGCCGACGACATCCAGATCAAGATGGCCCAGGGCGCCAAGCCCGGCGAAGGCGGCCAGCTGCCCGGCCACAAGGTCGACAAGGTGATCGGCAAGACCCGCCACTCGACCCCGGGCGTCGGTCTGATCTCGCCGCCGCCGCACCATGACATCTACTCGATCGAGGATCTGGCCCAGCTGATCCACGACCTGAAGAACGTCAACGGCGGCGCGCGCATCTCGGTCAAGCTGGTCTCCGAAGTCGGGGTCGGCACGGTTGCCGCGGGCGTTTCCAAGGCGCGCGCTGACCATGTGACGATCTCGGGCTATGAAGGCGGGACCGGCGCTTCGCCGTTGACCTCGCTGACCCATGCCGGCTCCCCGTGGGAAATCGGCCTCGCCGAAACCCAGCAGACGCTGATCCTCAACAACCTGCGCAGCCGCATCGCGGTCCAGGCCGATGGCGGCCTGCGCACCGGGCGCGACGTGGCCGTGGCCGCGCTGCTCGGCGCGGACGAGTTCGGCTTTGCCACTGCACCGCTGATCGCGGCCGGCTGCATCATGATGAGGAAGTGCCACCTCAACACCTGCCCGGTCGGCGTCGCGACGCAAGACCCGGTGCTGCGCGCGCGCTTCACCGGCCAGCCCGAGCACGTGATCAACTACTTCTTCTTCGTCGCCGAAGAACTGCGCGCGATCATGGCCGAGCTGGGCTTCCGCACCGTCGCCGAAATGGTCGGCCGGGTTGACCGGCTCGACATGCGCCAAGCGATTGACCACTGGAAGGCCAAGGGTGTCGACCTCAGCCGGATCCTGCACCAGGTTCCGCTGGGTGACAGCCCCTCGCTCGGCTGGTCGGGCACCCAGGACCACGGCCTTGAAAAGGCGCTGGACAATGACCTGATCGCCGCTGCCGCCGATGCGCTCGACAAGAAGCAGCCGGTGGTGATCGAGCGCAAGGTGATCAACGTCAACCGCACGGTCGGCGCGATGCTGTCGGGCGAAGTGGCCAAGCGGTTCGGCCATGCCGGCCTGCCGGACAACTCCATCGCCATCCGCCTGACCGGCGTGGCCGGGCAGAGCTTTGGCGCCTTCCTGGCCCATGGCGTGACGCTCGACCTGACCGGCGATGCCAACGACTATGTCGGCAAGGGCCTGTCGGGCGGGCGCGTGATCGTGCGCCAGCCGTCCCATGTCGAGCGCGAAGCCACGCAGAACATCATCGTCGGCAACACCGTGCTCTATGGCGCGATCGCGGGCGAGGCCTACTTCAACGGGGTCGCCGGCGAACGCTTTGCCGTGCGCAATTCGGGCGCGATCGCGGTGGTCGAAGGGACGGGCGATCACGGCTGCGAATACATGACCGGCGGCGTGGTCGTGGTGCTGGGCCGTACGGGCCGCAACTTTGCCGCGGGCATGTCGGGCGGGATCGCCTATGTCTATGACGAGCGCGGCGAATTTGCGCAGCTCTGCAACCTGGCCCAGGTCGACCTCCTGCCGATCTCGGCCGAACGCGACGAGGATGACGGTGCGGGCCGCCCGCAGCAACGTCCCCGCTCGGTCGAGGACTTCGGCATGGGCGACATGCTGCGCCACGATGCCGAACGCCTGCGCATCCTGCTGGAGCGGCACCACCTCCACACCGGCAGCAAGCGCGCCCGCGCCCTGCTCGATGACTGGGGCAATGTGCTCGGCAAGTTCGTCAAGGTAATGCCCAAGGACTATGCGCGGGCACTCAAGCAACTCGAGGCCGAGCGGCTGGAAGCCGCCTCGGTGGCCGCGGAATAAGGACGGGTACGATGGGCAAGGAAACAGGCTTTCTCGAGCTGGACCGCCAGGATCGCACCTATGCCGATCCGAAGGAGCGGTTGAACCACTACAAGGAATTCGTGATCCCGCATCCCGAACCGGCGCTGAAGGCGCAGGCTTCGCGCTGCATGAACTGCGGGATTCCGTACTGTCACAACGGCTGCCCGGTGAACAACATTATCCCGGACTGGAACCACCTAGTCTATGAGGGTGACTGGCAGAATGCGATGGAAGTGCTGCATTCGACCAACAACTTCCCGGAATTCACCGGCCGCATCTGCCCCGCCCCGTGCGAGGCGAGCTGCACGCTGAACATCATTGACCAGCCGGTCACGATCAAGAGCATCGAATGCGCGATCGTCGACAAGGGCTGGGAGAACGGCTGGATCCACCCGCAGGTGCCCGCCAAGCGCACCGGCAAGACCGTCGCCGTGGTCGGCTCCGGCCCGGCCGGTATGGCTGCCGCACAGCAGCTCGCCCGCGCCGGCCATTCGGTGACGGTGTTCGAAAAGAACGACCGCGCCGGCGGCCTGCTTCGCTATGGCATCCCCGACTTCAAGATGGAAAAGCACCTGATCAACCGGCGCTTGGTCCAGATGGAAGCCGAAGGCGTCAGCTTCCGCACCTCGACCGAGGTCGGCGTCCACGTTTCGATCGAGAGCCTTAAGGAAAACTTCGACGCGATCGTCCTCTCGGGCGGGGCCGAGGAACCGCGCCGGCTGGAAATCCCGGGTGCGGAACTGCCCGGCGTACGCCTCGCCATGGAATTCCTGACCCAGCAGAACAAGCGCGTTGGCGGCGACGACGAGTTGCGCGCCGCGCCGCGCGGCACCCTGACCGCGACCGGCAAGCACGTGATCGTGATCGGCGGCGGCGATACCGGCTCTGACTGTGTCGGCACCTCGAACCGCCAGGGCGCAGCCTCGGTCACCCAGCTTGAGATCATGCCCAAGCCGCCGGAAAAGGAAGACAAGGCGCTGACCTGGCCCGACTGGCCATTGAAGCTGCGCACCTCGACCAGCCATGAAGAAGGCGTCGAGCGGGACTGGTCGGTCCTGACCAAGCGCGTGATCGGCGAGAACGACGTGACCGGCCTCGAATGCGTCCGGGTCGAATGGGTCGGCGGCCAGATGCAGGAAATTTCGGGTAGCGAATTCGTGCTCAAGGCCGACCTGATCCTGCTCGCCATGGGCTTTGTCGGCCCGCGCAAGCAGGGCCTGCTCGACCAGGCCGGAGTCGAGCTCGACGGACGCGGCAATGTTGCCGCCAACGTGATCGACTATCGCACCAGCGATCCGCAGATCTTCGCCTGCGGCGACATGCGCCGCGGCCAGAGCCTGGTTGTCTGGGCGATCCGCGAAGGCCGCCAGGCCGCCCGCGCGGTCGACGAGGCGCTGATGGGGGTAAGCGAACTGCCGCGCTAGGGCGGCAGCCTCTTTCCAAGTCGGCCCGCGCCGCCTAACCGGCGGCGATGAAGATCGCCTTCCTCGCCTGCCCGGCCACCCTGCCCGGATCGCCCACGCGTCGCCCTGATGCCTTTGAGCATGACCTTTACCTGGGCGCCGTCCGTGCCGGAGTAGGCTCCTCCGGAACCGTGACCGATATCGACTGGCGCGCGCCGCTCGATGACCTCGCGCAGTTCGATCTCGCGATCCTCGGCACGCCCTGGGACTATACCGAGGCCAAGGACGAATTCCTGGCCCGGCTCGGGGAGCTGGAGGCGGTCGGGGTTGTGGTCTGCAATCCGCTTGAGGTGGTGCGCTGGAATTCCGACAAGCTCTACCTCAGGGAACTGGGTGAGCTCGGCGCGGTGACGATCCCGACGCTCTGGCCCCAGCGGGCTGGGCCAGAGGACGTGCTGGCCGCCTTCGATCACTTCGGCACCGATCGGGTCGTGGTGAAGCGCCGGGTCGGTGCCGGCGCGATCGGGCAGGACAGCTTCTCGCGCGATAATCCGCCGCCGGCCGACTGGTCGCTGGACCAGGCGGCGATGATCCAGCCCTTCCTCCCCGCGATCCAGCGCGAGGGCGAGCTGAGCTTCATCTTCATTGATGGTGCGCTCAGCCATACCCTGCTCAAGCAGGCGACCGGCGGCGATTACCGGATCCAGTCGCTTTACGGCGGCACCGAGACACCGCTTGAGCCCGCCCCCACCGACCGTGCGGCGGCGGAAGCGATCATGGCGCTGCTGCCGTTCGACCAGCCGCCGCTCTATGCCCGGATCGATATGGTCCGGCTGCAGGATGGCCGACTGGCGGTGATCGAGGCCGAGCTGATCGAGCCTTACCTCTACCCGGAGCAGGGGCCGAACCTGGGGCCGCTGCTGGCCGCTGGGATGGCGCGGCGGCTGGGTTAGGCCCGTACAGTTTTCCTACATCTGCGGTGCCTGCTATCCTGCGCGGGCTCTTTCTCATGGTTGATGCGCGGCGGATTTTTCCGCGGAGGTGGACGGATCTGTCTGAAAACAGGTTGAAGCCCAGCATTTCTGAGGGCTCCCGGATGTTGGAAGAAGCGGACTCAGTGTCAACTGTGTCAACCTGAGCGTAACGCTGGTGCGCAGTCAGAGCGCCCAGTCGACCGCGCCGCGCCCCTTGGTTTCGAGGAAGGCATTGGCCTGGCTGAAGTGCCGGCACCCGAGGAAGCCGCGGTGCGCCGAGAGCGGGCTGGGATGCGGCGCGGTCAGCACCTGGTGGTGACTGGTCATCAGTCCCGGCACTGATTGCGCCTTGCGCTGGGCATGGCTGCCCCAGAGCAGGAAGACGCAGGGGTCGGTCTTGGCAGCGACGGCGGCGACCACGGCATCAGTGATCTCCTCCCAGCCGCGGCCCTGGTGCGAGGCGGGCTGGCCATCCTCCACCGTCAGCGCGGCATTGAGCAGCAGCACGCCCTGCCGCGCCCAGTTGGTAAGGTTGCCGTGGCGCGGCACGGAAAGGCCGAGGTCGCTGGCCAGTTCCTTGTAGATGTTGACCAGGCTGGGCGGTACTTTCACCCCGTCCTGCACCGAGAACGACAGGCCGTGGGCCTGGCCGGGGCCGTGGTAGGGGTCCTGCCCCAGGATCACGACCTTGACCGCCTCAAGCGGGGTCAGCTCCAGCGCCGCCAGCCGCGTCCCGCGCGGCGGATAGATCGCCTTGCCAGCCGTTTCCTCGGCGGTGAGGAACCCGCCCAGTTGGCGCGACCTGGGTGTGGCCAGGACCGGCTCGAGCACGGCCCGCCAGCTCTCCGGAACCCTATCGCCATTCGCCATCGCCATCTCGCTCCCACCGGGGGCTTTCATCCCGGCGGCAATCGGCCTAAGCACCTTGGCCTATGGCTGTCCATCTCCACGAAGAAGACCTCCCCGGCGATGTCTTTGCGCCAGGCCCGATCGCGGTCGATACCGAGACCATGGGGCTGATCACTCAGCGTGACCGGCTTTGCGTGGTGCAATTGTCCGACGGGCAGGGTGACGAGCACCTGGTGCGCTTCTCGCCCGGATCGGACTATGCCGCGCCCCGGCTCAAGGCCGTTCTGGCCGATCCGGCGCGGATCAAGCTGTTCCACTTCGCCCGTTTCGACCTGGCGGCGATCGAGCATTACCTGGGCGTCACCGCCACGCCGGTGTTCTGCACCAAGATCGCCAGCAAGCTGGTGCGGACCTATACCGACCGCCACGGCCTGAAGGACCTGGTCCGCGAACTGCTGGGCAAGGAGCTGTCCAAGCAACAGCAGTCGAGCGACTGGGGCGGCCCGGTGCTAAGCGATGCCCAGCTGGACTATGCCGCTTCGGACGTGCGCTACCTCCACGCCATGCACACGATCCTGGTCGAGCGGCTGGAGCGCGAGGGCCGCACGGCCCTGGCTCAGGCCTGTTTCGACTTCCTGCCACACCGCGCCCGGCTTGACCTGGCCGGCTGGCCCGACAAGGACATCTTCAGCCACGAAGCGTGAGCTGAAGTTCAGGACCGCCATGACCGACGCCGCCGACCGGATCCGCAACCAGCGCCGCCAATGGGCCGCACCGGGCGGTTCGCATGACCGGCTGATCCGGATCCTGGCGCGCTGGCTGCCTGGCGCGGTCGGGGTGGTGGCCGCCGCCATGCTGCTCGGCCCGCTGTTCCCGCGCGGCGAGATCAGCTTCCTGCTCGATCGCAACAAGGTGGCGACCACCGACGCCCGGCTGCGCGTCGCCAATGCGATGTACCGGGGCGAGGATGACGAGGGCCGGCCCTTTACCGTGACCGCCGCCAGCGCGATCCAGGTCTCGGCCGCCGATCCGGTGGTGCGGATGGAGGGTCTGGTCGCCCGGATCCTGATGGCCGATGGTCCGGCGGAACTGTCGGCGCAGGGCGGTAGCTATGATTACAACCGCGAAACAGTGGACGTGAACGGACCGGTCACCTTCACTGCCGCCGATGGCTACCGGATGACGACCGGCCATGTCGCGATCGACCTGAAAGGCCAGCGGGTGCTGGGGAATGGCGGGGTAAACGGCGCGATCCCGGCTGGCACATTTTCGGCGGAACGGTTAGTGGCTGACCTTAACGCGCGTACGATTGCGCTGGAAGGCAAGGCCCGGCTGGTGATGACCCCAGGCAAGTTGAGGATGCCGTGATGGCTGAAGCATCGATTTCCCGAATTGCCCTGCGATCGCTGCTGGCCGGTTTTGCGATCGGTGCGGTTGGCCTGCTGGCAATCGGGCGTTCGGATGCGCAGGCGCTGGGCGGGCACGACAGCAATGCTCCGGTCAGCTATGCCGCCGACCGGATCGAGCTGCAGGGCTGGCCGGCAATGTCCAGATCAACCAGGGCGGGCTGCGACTGACCGCCGATCGCACCACGGTGGCCTTTACCGATCAGGGCAGCCTGCAGATCCAGCGGATCGACGCGACCGGCGGGGTCTCGGTCAATCGTGGCAACGAAAGCGCGCGCGGCGATGTGGCGATCTACGATTTCAACCGCCGGGTCATTACCCTGGCGGGCAATGTCGCCCTGCGCCGGGGCAGCGATACGCTGAACGGCGGGCGGCTGGTGATCGATCTCAACAGCGGGATTTCCAGCGTCGATGGCCGCGGTTCGGCCGATACGGGTGGCCGGGTGTCCGGCACCTTTGCCGTACCCAAGCGCAATTAGCCCGTCCTGACCCTGACGGCGATGAACGCTCCGTCCCTGCTTGTTATCGGGCTGAACTATACGCCTGAACCGGTCGGCATCGGCCCCTATACGGCTGGACTGTGCGAGGAACTGGTCAAGGCCGGCCACCAGGTCACGGCAATCGTCGGCAAACCCTATTACCCGCAGTGGAAGGCCGATCCGGCCTATGCCGGAGGGTGGCTGGAGGCAGAGGAGCGGGGCGTCAGACTGGTGCGCTGTCCGCACTATGCGCCGCAGGACCCGACGGGCATTCGCCGCTTTGGGCACCTGATCAGCTTTGCCATCGCCGCACTGATCTCGGCCATGCGGATTGCCCTGCGCGAGCGGCCGCAAGTGGTGCTCTGCGTTGCTCCGGCGTTACTCAGCGTACTGGCTGCGATCCTGGCGGCCTGGCTCTGCGGCGCGCGGCTGTGGATCCACGTCCAGGACTTCGAGGTCGAAGCTGCCTTCGCTACTGGCCTGATGCGCCCGAACACGCCCAAGGCCAGATTCGCGCTCTGGGCAGAAGGCTGGGTGCTGCGACAGGCCGACCGGGTCTCGACGATCAGCCCGCAGTTGGTCGCCAAGCTGGGGGAAAAGGGCATCCCGGCCGAGCGGCGGCTTGAATTGCGCAACTGGGCCAATGCCAACTTTGCCAACGATCCCGCCGGCGCGGCTGAGCTGCGCGCCGATTGGAACCTGGCAGGGCGGATAGTGGCGCTCTACTCTGGCAACATCGCCCGCAAGCAGGGGATCGAGATCCTGATCGATGCGGCCGGGCTGTTGCAACACCGGCCCGACATCGCCTTTGTAATCTGCGGCGAAGGGCCAAACCGCGCTGCGCTGGAAGCGCGCGCCCGCGGCCTCGCCAATGTCCAGTTGCACGACCTGCAGCCGGCCGAGCGGATGGGCGCGATCTGAGTATAGCCGATCTCCACCTGCTGCCCCAGATCGCGGGCGCGGCCGATCTGGTGCTGCCATCAAAGCTGACCAACATGCTGGCATCGGGCAAGCCGGTGGTGGCAACCACCGAACCGGGAACGGGCCTCTACAGCGAAGTCGATGGCTGCGGGGTCTGTGTCAGCCCGGGTGACGCGGCGGCCCTGGCGGCATCGATTGCTGCGATGGCAGACAATGCCCGGGAGCGCGAAGAGCTGGGCCGCGCCGCCATCGAACGGGCGGCGGAGCGCTGGCGGCAAGCGGCAAGAGGCGATCCTGGCCCGCGCCGCTAGGGAGTTGCAGTTGCTTGCGGGCTAGCTTCAGTCGCCGCCGCTGAGGCCGCATCCTCTGGCTCGACCGGGCTGGGCTCAAACGGCGTGGTATCCATCACCGGTTCGCCGAACTGGAGGGTTCGCTCATCCGCAGGCTTGGTCGGCGTAGCGATCGGGGCCGGGCTGGCCAGAGCGGGTGATGATGCCGCCGGACCAGCCGCTTGCGGCTGAGCCAGCATATCCTCATGGCCGCCGCCTTCGGCGAAGAAGGCAGCTGCCAGGGCGCTGATGCCGATCACCCACACCAAGGCAAAGCGCCAGTCACGAAACAGCCGATCCATCTCAGCGATCCTTGTCCCATGGCGAATGATGCGCAGCCAGCGGCTTGACGGCAGGCTGCGCAGCTTCTTCGGGTTCCGGGATGGAGCAATAGGCCGTCGCCAGAATGCCAAGCGACCAGGTCACCGCCTTCCAGCGGTTCTGGAATACCGTGGTGATCCGGGTCCCGAACATGCCGCGCAAGATAGCAGGCGGCTGTTAACAAAGACTTCCGTCAGTCGTCGGCCCCGGCTTCGCGCTTCAGCTCATAGAGCAGATCCAGCGCCTCGCGCGGGCTGAGCGCATCGACGTCGAGCCCCTTGAGCCGCTCGCGCAGGCTGTCGACCAGGTCCGCGCGGGCTTCGGCAGCGGCCGCGAACAGCGGCAAGTCGCCAAGGCCTGCGGCCAGCCCGCCAGTCTCCGCCCGGCCCTTTTCCAGCCGTTCCAGCACCGACTTGGCCCGCGCCACAACTGGTGCTGGCACGCCAGCCAGCTTGGCCACGGCCAGGCCATAGGACCGGTCCGCCGGACCTTCGTCCACTTCGTGCAGCAGCACCAGATCACCCTTCCACTCGCGGGCGCGGACGTGGTGGAGTGACAGCGCCTCGCAGCTTTCCGCAAGCCGCGCGAGCTCGTGGTAATGGGTCGCGAAGAGGCAGCGGCTGCGATTGACGCCGTGGACGGCCTCGACCACCGCCCAAGCCAGGGCCAGGCCGTCATAGGTCGAAGTACCGCGTCCGACCTCGTCCAGGATGACGAAACTGCGTTCGCTGGCCTGGGCCAGGATCGCGGCCGTTTCGACCATTTCGACCATGAAGGTCGAACGGCCACGGGCGAGGTTGTCCGAGGCTCCGACGCGGCTGAACAGGCGATCGACCAGACCAATGCGCGCCGCCTCGGCGGGCACGAAGCTGCCCGCCTGGGCCAAGAGCACGATCAGCGCATTCTGGCGCAGGAAGGTGGACTTGCCGCCCATGTTGGGCCCGCCGACCAGCCACAGCCGGTCCTGCGGAACAAGGCAGCAATCGTTGGCGACAAAGCGCTCGCCCTTCGCGGCCAGCGCCGCTTCGACGACCGGGTGGCGGCCGCCCTTGATGTCGAGGCAGGCATCCTCGACCACCTCGGGCCGCGCCCAACCGCCTTCGGCCGCGCGTTCGGCCAGCGCCGCCGCCACGTCGATCCGGGCCAGTGCCGCGGCGGTCGCGGCAATCGCCTGGCTGGCCTTAACCGCAACGCCGACCAGTTCTTCGAAATGCGCTTCTTCGGCCGCCAGGGCATGGCCGCCGGACTCGGCAATCCGGCTGGCCTCGGCATGGAGCGCAACCGCATTGAAGCGCACCGCGCCGGCCATGGTCTGGCGGTGGGTAAAGCCGCTGTCAGGGGCCATCAGCGGATCGGCCTTGGCGGCCGGCACTTCGATGAAATAGCCCAGCACGCCGTTGTGGCGGACCTTCAGCGCGGCGATCCCGGTTTGGTCGCGGTACTTTGCCTCAAGCACGGCGATCGCCCGGCGCGCGTCGCCCGAGATGCGGCGCAGCTCATCCAATGCGTGATCATAGCCCTCAGCAATATAGCCGCCCTGGCTGCGCTCGGTCGGCGGGCTGGGAACCAGTGCGCGGCTGAACAGATCGACCAATGCGCCATGTCCGGCCAGGGCGGGAAGCAGGGCTTCCAGCAAGGCAGGGCGGTCTGTGCGGTGCTGCAGATGATCGTGGATCCGCCGCGCTTCGCTGAGGCCATCGCGGAGCTGACCTAGATCGCGCGGGCTACCCCGCCCGGCCACGATCCGGCCCAGCGCCCGGCCGACATCGGGCGCAGCGCGCAGCACCGCGCGCAGATCGCCGCGCAGCAGGGCATCGTCATGCAGCCATTGCACCAGGTCGAGCCGCGCGGCGATCGTCGCCGTATCGGTCAGCGGGGCGGCCAGGTCTTCGGCCAGCTGGCGCGCGCCGGCGCCGGTGACGCAGCGGTCAAGCGCTTCGACCAGGCTGCCCTTGCGGCTCCCCTGGCTGGAGACCAGGATCTCCAGGCTGGCCCGCGTCGCCTCGTCCATCGCCAGATGCGCGGCCTGCCCCAGCACTACCGGCGGCAGCAGCAGCGGCAGCCGTCCGCGCCCGACATGGTCAAGATAGGCGATCAGGCCGCCCGCCGCCGCCAGCATGGCACGCGAAAACTGACCGAAACCATCAAGCGTCGCAACGCCGTGCACCGCCTTGAGCCGGGCCTCGCCGCCATCGCTGGAAAAGGTGCTGGTGGGGCGCAAGATGCCTTCTGGCGGACAAGCCTCCCACCCGTCTGGCGCGACCAGCTCGCTCGCGCCGAGCCGCGCCAGCGCCGCGCCCAGCCGCTCGGGCGGGCATTCCTCAAGCTCCATTCGCCCGGTCGAGATGTCGCAAGCGGCGATCCCGCAGGTGCCGCGCACCTCGCAGATCGCGGCCAGCACGTTGGCGCGGCGCGGTTCGAGCAGGGCTTCTTCAGTCAGGGTCCCGGCGGTAACGAAGCGGACAATGTCGCGCGCCACCAGCGCCTTCGATCCGCCGCGCTTCTTGGCTTCCTCGGGCGTTTCGACCTGTTCCGCGATTGCCACCCGGCAGCCCGCCTTGATCAGCCGTGCGAGGTAGCCTTCGGCCGAATGGACCGGCACGCCGCACATCGGGATCGGCATCCCCAGGTGCTCGCCCCGGCTGGTCAGGGCGATGTCGAGGATCTGGGCGGCCTGCTTGGCATCGTCAAAGAACAGCTCGAAGAAATCGCCCATCCGGTAGAACAGCAGGCAATCGGGCGCTTCGGCCTTGAGCGCCAGGTACTGTGTCATCATCGGAGTTGCGGGGGCGCTCATCTTCAACCGGTTAGCCGGTTGAATACGATTCGCCCAAGCTGCAGCGGGCAGCTTTCCCCTATCCCGTCGCGGCGAGTTCCGTTAGGGCTGCCCCGATCCAGGGAGGTACCGGTGTCCGACGAAACGAGCCCGCGCGATGAGAACAACAGGGTGAGCTTCACCGAGCGTGAAGCCCTGTTCTATCACAAGACGATCCGCCCGGGGAAAATCGAGATCATCGCCTCCAAGCCGATGGCGACCCAGCGCGACCTGAGCCTGGCCTATTCGCCGGGCGTGGCCGTGCCGGTCCAGGCGATCGCCGACAATCCGGCCGATGCCTATGAATATACCGCCAAGGGCAATCTGGTGGCCGTGATTTCCAACGGCACCGCGATCCTGGGCATGGGCAATCTGGGCGCGCTCGCCTCCAAGCCGGTGATGGAAGGCAAGGCGGTGCTGTTCAAGCGCTTCGCCGACGTCGATTCGATCGATATCGAATTGGCCAGCGAAGACCCCGATGCGATCATCGAGGCCGTGGCGATGATGGAGCCGAGCTTCGGCGGCATCAATCTGGAAGACATCAAGGCGCCCGAATGCTTCGTGATCGAGCAGGCGCTACGCGAGCGGATGAAGATTCCGGTGATGCACGATGACCAGCACGGCACGGCGATCATCGCTGCCGCCGGCCTGGTCAACGCCTGCTACCTGACGGGGCGCGAGTTCCAGGACGTCAAGGTGGTGGTCAACGGCGCTGGCGCTTCGGCACTGGCCTGCACTGCGCTGATCAAGTCGATGGGCGTGCGGCACGAGAACGTGACGGTCTGCGATCGCTCGGGCGTGATCTATCGCGGCCGCGAGGGCGGGATGGACCAGTGGAAGAGCGCCCACGCGATCGACACCCCTGCACGCGATCTGGAAGAGGCGCTGGTTGGCGCCGACATCTTCCTGGGCCTGTCCGCCGCCGGCGCGCTGAAGCCCGAATATGTCGCCAGGATGGCGCCAAAGCCGATCATCTTCGCCATGGCCAACCCCGATCCGGAAATCCGTCCCGAGGATGCCAAGGCCGTGCGCC
>JAJTFU010000068.1 GCA_021299075.1 Novosphingobium sp.
GACCTTTTCGATCCCCGAGCGTTCAATGGCGGCAACATTGCCGCGCTCGTCAAAGCTGACGCGCAGCACCAGCTGCTCGTTGATCTTCGGGCGGGTGAAGGCAGCCTGGCGAGTGCTGGACGAGATATAGTACCAGTCCTTGCGACCAAAGGCGCTTTCAAAGGTCGGCCGGCCAAGCGTGCGTTCGACCGACTGGCGGTTGTCGATCCCAGGCTGGACCGAATCGAGCAATGGCTGATCGACCAGATAACCGCGGTGATCCTTGATCGAGCTACAGGCACCCAGCGTCCCCGCTGCCGCCAGAACCACCATCGCCTTAACCACTGCTGCTCGCATCGTATGCCGTTCCTGTCGTTCCAGTGACCGGGCCCGGCAGGCAAGACGATTGCCCGCAGCGTGCACCCGCACTATCGCGCCTGAGCCTTAGGCCGCCTTGACGCGCCGCGCAATGGCGGCAAGCAGGCGCTTGGGGACAGCGGCTTTAATCGGCGCTGAACGAAACGAAGGACACTTATCCATGGGTCTGCTTGACCGCCTGCTTGGCAAGAAGACTGACGAACATGCCGAGGTTCGCCCGCTGTGGCATGCGATTGTCTCGCTGGCACGCACGCCCCGCTGGTATGCGGAGCTGGGGCTGGCCGATACGGTACCAGGCCGGTTCGATGCCGTGGCACTGGTCATGGCGCTGGTCCTGCTGCGGATGGAGCGCGAGCCCGAGCTGGTCAGGAAATCGATCCTGCTGACCGAACTGTTCGTGACCGACATGGACGCCCAGCTGCGTGAGACCGGCCTGGGTGACATGGTGGTGGGCAAGCATGTCAGCAAGTTGATGGGCGCGCTGGGGGGACGGATGGACGCGCTGCGTGGCGGCCTGGCCGGCACCGAGCCGCTGGAAGCGGCGCTTGAGCGGAACATGAGCCTGGTGGAAGGCGCCACGGCGGCGGGCCTGGCGGCGGAAGTCCGCGCCCTGGCCGATCTGCTGGACACCTGCGACGCGGCCGGACTGCTAGCGGGAAGGATCGCCCCGTGAGCGAATTTTCACGCACCTACGATCCGCGCCAGCTGCCCGGAACGGCCATCGACCTGGCCGCGACCGAGGCTGAGTGCGCCGCTCTAGCCAGGCGCTTTGGCCTGGTCCGGATCGACCGGATGGAAGCGAGGATCGAGCTGATCCGCGAATCCGCTGGGGCCAGCGCGACAGGCCGGCTCAAGGCCGAGATCGTGCAAAGCTGCGCGGTCAGTGGCGAAGACCTGCCGGTCAGCATCGACGAGCCGGTCAACCTGCATTTCGTGCCGGCCGGAGCAGACTCGGCCCCGGACGAGGAGATCGAGCTGGAAGCTGACGAGCTGGACGAGATCGAGTTCGAGGGCGGCCTGTTCGACCTGGGCGAAGCCCTCGCGCAGACCCTGGCCCTGGCGATCGATCCCTATGCGGTCGGTCCCCAGGGGGCCCTTCGCCGCGCTGGCGGCACTGAAGAAGTCGGACTAGCTCAGAACGGAATATCGTCGTCCAGATCGTCGGCAAAGCCGCCGCGCGAGCCGCCACCGGCACCGCCACCGAAGTCACCGCCGCCCGAACGCTGACCGCCGCCGGAGCCGCCGCCCCAGTCACCGCCGCCGCCCGAGCGCTGACCGCCGCCACCGCCCATGCCGCCGCCAGCACCCGGCGCGCCATCCAGCATGGTCAGCACGCCGTTCATGCCGACCGAAATCTCGGTGGTGTAGCGATCGTTACCCGAGGCATCCTGCCACTTGCGGGTGCGCAGCTGGCCTTCGATGTAAACCTTGCTGCCCTTCTTGAGATAGCGCTCGGCCACGCCGACCAGGCCATCAGACTGCAGCACAACCGTGTGCCACTCGGTCCGCTCCTTGCGTTCACCGGTAGCCTTGTCCTTCCAGTTTTCGGACGTCGCAATGCGCAGGTTGCAGATCTTGCCGCCGTTCTGGAAATTCTTGACCTCAGGATCCTGGCCCAGATTGCCGATCAGGATTACCTTGTTGACGCTACCTGCCATCGAAAAACGCTCCGCTACAACCCGAGCGCGACGGCGCTCCAATAGGTGATTCCCGCGAAGATGTAGGCCAGTCCAAACAGGTAGAGCAACATGAACACGGGCCATTTCCACCCATTCGTCTCACGCCGCGCCACCGCGATCGTGCTCATGCACTGCGGGGCGAAGACAAACCAGGCGAGGAAGGCCAGTGCGGTCGGCAGGCTCCACTTGGTGCGCAGCTGTTCGCCCAGCGCCAGAGCGGCCTGTTCCTCGTCCTCGGCGGCCACGGCATAGGAGGTGGCGAGCGAGGCGACGGCCACTTCGCGCGCGGCCATGGCCGGGATTAGCGAGAGGGCGATATCGCGGTTGAAGCCGATCGGCTCCACCACCACCGCCAGGCCATTGGCAAGCTTGCCGGCGATCGAGGCATCGACCTGGTTCTGCCCTTCCCCGGCACGCGGGAAGTTGAGCAGCAGCCACAGGATAACCGTGACGGTGAAGATGATCGTGCCGGCCCGGCGCAGGAAGATCCAGGCGCGCTGCCACAGGCCAAGCAACAGATCCTTGGCGCGGGGCAGCTGATACTTGGGCAGCTCCATGATGAAGCCGGAAGCCGCGCCCTTGGTGACCGAGCGGCGCAGCACCAGAGCCACCACCATCGCTCCAATGATCCCGGCGACATAGAGCGCGAAGAGCACCAGTCCTTGCAAGCCCACGCCAGGCAAGACCGCGCGGTTGGGGATGAAGGCAGCGATGATCACCGCATAGACCGGCAGGCGCGCCGAACAGGTCATCAGCGGCGCGATCAGGATCGTGGTCAGCCGGTCACGCGGATCGGCGATTGAACGGGTCGCCATGATCCCCGGAATGGCGCAGGCAAAGCTCGAGAGCAGCGGAATGAAGCTGCGGCCCGACAGGCCGACGCGGGCCATCAGCCGGTCCATCAGGAAGGCGGCGCGGGCCATATAGCCCGAGGCCTCCATCGCCAGGATGAAGAAGAACAGGATCACGATCTGCGGCAGGAAAACCACGACCGAGCCGACGCCCGAAAGCACGCCTTCGGTAATGAAATCGCGCACCAGCCCTTGCGGCACGGAAGCGCGGACCTGGTCTGCCAACAACCCGATGCCGCCTTCCAGCGCATCCGCAAAGGGCGTGGCCCAGGTAAACACGGCCTGGAACACCACGAACAGCAGGCCAAACAGCACCAGCGGCCCGATCCACGGGTGCAGCAGCAGCTGGTCGAGCCGCGCATGGAGCCGGTGCTGTGTGGTCTCGGACAGGATCGCCGCTTCGGCAATCGCCTGGGCCGAAACCCGGCGCTCGGTCAAAGTCGTGTGCGGGTGACGCGGTTCGGGCAGCCGATCCTCGGCCACGGCGATCGCGGCGGCCAGTTCGCTGAGGCCCCGGCGGCGCACGGCCACGGTCGGGATTACCGGCACGCCCAGCGCCGATTCGAGCGCGGCGGGATCGAGCACCAGCCCGTCGCGCTCGGCCAGGTCAATCATGTTGAGCGCGACCACCGTCGGCCGCCCCAGCGCAATCACTTCCTGCGCAAAGACCAGATGCTGTTCAAGATTTGAGGCGTCGAGGACGATCACCAGCACCTGCGGCGCCGGTTCGCCCGGCAGTTCGCCCAGCACAACCCGGCGGGTTACTTCCTCGTCCGGGCTGGTGGCATCGAGTCCGTAGGAACCGGGCAGGTCGGTGAGTTCGATGGTTTCGCCATTGGGCAGCGGCAGGCGTCCGGCCTTCCGTTCCACAGTGACGCCGGGGTAATTGGCAATCTTCTGGCGCGCTCCGGTCAGGGCATTGAACAGCGCGCTCTTGCCCGCATTAGGGTTGCCGACCAGGGCTGCACTACGCAGGGTCACCATGTCAGGCCAGCTCCACCTGCATCGCCTGGGCGTGAGCGCGGCGCAGCGCCACGGTCATCCGGCCGATCGTCACGGCCAGCGGGTCCGCTCCGCCGAAGATCCCGCGATGGGCAACCGCGACCTCGGCCCCGGCATCAAGGCCGAGCGCACGCAGGCGCTGCCCCTCTTCCTCGGCCAGCACGGTCCAGTCGACCGCAGCAATGCGGGCAGGTTGACCAATCGGCAGGGAATCGAGCGTCATGGCCGCAGCGCTGCCAGAAGCGCAGCGCAAATGCAAGTCATTCGCAATAGTTGATCTGGATCAAATTTAGAGAACGACTGTCGTCTCGATCAGGCTGTCAGAACTGCCGCCAGCGAAGACCCGATAGCAACCCGGCTCAAGCCGCCACTGGTGCGTCGCGGGATCCCGCCACATCAAGCTCTCAACCGCGATTGTCTGTCGAACGATCCGGGTCTCCCCGGGGGCCAAGGTGAGCCGCTGGAACGCTTTCAACGCCTTTGCCGGGCGTTCTGCTAGCAGCCCTGGAGCGCCAACATAGACCTGGACCACCTCGTCTGCCTGGAATGCACCAGAGTTTTTCACTGCGACCGTCACCGCAATTCCATCCGCCGAGGCGCGGGCAGCAAGCGCGCGATAGGAAAAGCCCGCATAGGACAGACCGTGTCCAAAGGCGTAACGCGGCCTGGCAGCAGAGCGGTCAAACAGCGCATAGCCATGCCAGTAGCCATACTCGGCCACCGTCGCATCGGGATCAAAGGGTGGATAGTCCGCCGCGCTCCGCGCCACGGTGAATGGCAACTTGCCCCCGGGGCTGACATCTCCGAACAGCAGCCGCGCCAGCGCCGTCCCGCCTTCCATGCCGGCATAGAAAGTCTGCAGGATGGCTCCGGCAGCATCGTGCCACTCCTCGACCAGCACGGCCGAACCGGCGACCAGCACAACGACCAGCGGCTTGCCGCTGGCTGCCGCAGCCTTGATCAGGGCGACCTGATCCAGCTGAAGTTCCAGGCTGCGCCGGTCACCACCCAAAGCCGCCTTGCCGCCGGACAGACCAGCCTGGCCAAGATCGATATCGCCAGGGATATACTCCCCTTCCTCGCGCGCCGTATTGCCCACCACCACGACTACCGCATCGGCGCTGGCGGCTGCTGCCCTGGCAGCAGCCAGGTCGCTTTCGTCAGCCGTCACGATGGCATCTTCGCCCAGATCGTCTGCAAGACCGGCCAGCGGCGTAATGACATAGGGTGGGCGCACCCGGCTTGAGCCATTGTCGCCCGTGTTCTTGATCCCGGCAAGGCGGCCGAGGACCGCCAGCCGCTTGATCCTGCTGCGATCGAAGGGCAGCACAGCCTCGTTCTTGAGCAGCACGGCCGACTTTTCTGCGGCCTCGCGGGCGAGCGCCCGATGCGCATCGCAGGCAACCAGGCTTGCAGGATAGTCAGGCAGGGGATCTTCGGCACAGCCGAAGCGGTAGAGCACCGAGAGGATGCGGCGACAGGCCCGGTCGATGACTTCGGGCTCAATCGCACCGGCCTCTACCGCCGCGACCAATTTCTCGCCGAACACCAGCGGCTCAGGGTTCTCGACATCAAGGCCCGCAGCCGCGCCATAGGGCTGGTAGACGCCCTTGACCCAATCGGAATGGACGAAGCCGCCAAAGCCCCATTCGCCGCGCAGGATATCGGTCAGCAAGACGCGGTCCTGACCGCAATACTCGCCGTTCACCTTGTTATAGGCACTCATCACGCTGGCGACGCCGGCGTCGAGCACCATCTTGAAATGTGGCAGATAGACTTCGTGCAGGGTCCGCTCATCGACCCGGACATTGACGGTAAAGCGGGCGTTCTCCATCGAATTGAGCGCAAAATGTTTGACCGTGGCGCAGACGTTGTGCGCCTGGATGCCGCGCCCTAGCGCCGCCCCCATAGAGCCCAGATGGTAGCTGTCTTCGCCATAGGTCTCTTGCGCCCGGCCCCAGCCCGGGTGGCGCAGCAGGTTGATGCAGATGGCCCCGGACAGATTGCAGCCTTGCGCGCGCGCCTCAATCGCCATGACCTCGCCGATCCGGGTCTCGAGTTCGGGGTCAAAGCTCGCCCCGCGCGCCATCGTGCAGGGAAAGCAGGTGGAATTGCCCCGCGCCACCCCGCGCGGGCCATCGGTGAACCAGAACGCAGGCACGCCCAGCCGCTCGATCCCGCCCCCGGCGCGATAGGGGCGGGCACCAAAGCGGCCGCCATCCTCGCGGAACGCCTTGAAGAAGCCGCGTCCCGACATCATGCCGACCTTCTCGACCAGGGTCGCCTCGGCCAGGATTGTGTCGATGGTCGCGGCAATCTCGGCCGGGGTCATCCCCTTGCGCGCGCCAAGGTCGGGAGGGATTGTCACTTCAGCGAGCGGGATAGCGCAGCCGGCCCAGGAAGCGCGCCGGGCTGAAGCCGGTGAAATCGCGGTTGAGGAACTGGGCCTTGGCCTTCTCGAACTTCATCACACCATCGATCCGTCGTTCCAGGAAGGCACGGGTATCGACCTGCCCCTCGCTGCGATCGTGCGCCAGGACGGAGAGCGTTGCGGCATAGATGCCCGCCAGGATCGTGCGCTTGGTGTAATGGTTGTAATCGGTCGACGTATCACCCGCCAAACGCCACATCAGATCGGCGCTGTGCCAGCCCAGCTTCAGCGCCTGGGGCGCGTTCTGCGGCAATGCCATGATCGCCAGCGCGCGGGCCAGGGCTTCCTGCTGCGGGGTGACGTAATCGAGCCGAAACTGGACAAGTGTTTGGATTCGCTCGCGAATCTTGAGATCCGCCAGCCGTTCGGCCGGCCAGGCTTCGGCCATGGCCGCATCGCAGGCAGCGACCCAGGCCGCGATCATCGCCATGGCTCCGCCGGAAAAGGCGAAGGTGGCGACAGCCGGGTCCACGCCCTCAAGCTCGGCTGCTGCCGCAACGGCGGTCTCGCTCCAGCCATCGAACACCGCCGCATCGGCGATGGCCGGGGCCAGCTGACGGCGCAGGTCTTCGAGCGAGGTAGCCTCGTCCATCATCACCTCAGAACTTGGGCCCATAGGACTTCGCCTTGGCGTCGCCCTTTGGCTTGGCGTTGTTTTCAATCTCGGTCAGCAGGTTGCCACCGCCCAGCTTGGCATAGTCCTTGGCAGTGCGGCCCGAATTGTCGGCGCGATCCGGATTGGCACCGGCCTTGAGGAGAATCCGCATAACCGGGACATTGCGATTGTGCACCGCGGTTATAAGCGGCGTTTCGCCCGAATTGTTGCTTTCATCCAACCGCGCGCCCTTGGCGACCAGCAGCTCAACCCCTTCGACAAAGTTGCCATTCACGGCTGAAACCAGCGGGGTAATCCCCTTGGCGTCGCGGGCGTTCACATTGGCGCCCTTGGCAATCAGGAACTGCATCCAGGTCAGGTCGCGGCGGCTGGTGACGATGTGCAGCGCCGTTTCGCCCGAAGTGACATCGCGGGTGTTGATGACGGTCTGGGCCGGATCAGCCAGCGCCTGGGTCACCTTCTCGCCATCCTTCTTGCGGACGGCTTCGAGGAACTTGTAGCTTTCCGAAAACTGCGCCAGCGCCGGGGTGGCTACCGAAATGGTGGCCAGTGCTGCCAGCGACATGATGAACTTGCGCACCCGAATTCCTCCTGTTGCGGCGGGAATCGCCCAGCGCCCGTCTTGCGCCGCGCGCTTTAGCAGAGCATGAACCGCCACGCCATGATCAAGCCCCTCTCCTTTGTGCTGTCCGCCGCCCTTGTCCTCTCCGCCTGCCAGCAGCCCGCTGCCGCACCGCCGGCCGAGCTGATCGGAACCGATATCAAAGGAACACCGTTTGGCGGTCCGTTCACTCTGACCGGCGAGGACGGCAAGCGCTATGCCTGGGACGATTTCAAGGGCAAGTACCGGATGATCTACTTCGGCTATGCCTTCTGCCCCGATGCCTGCCCGACCGACGTGGCCGTTATGATGCGCGGCTTCCAGAAGTTCGAGAAGGAGCACGCGGACCAGGCCGCCAAGGTCCAGCCGCTGTTCGTGACGATCGACCCGGCGCGTGACACCGTGAAGGTGGTCAAGGAATTCACCGACAGCTTCCACCCGAAGCTGCTGGGCCTGACCGGCACCCAGGCCGAGGTTGATACCGCCGCCAAGGCATTCCGCGTCTATGCCGCGCGCGGCAAGGACCTGGGCCAGGGCAATTACCTGATGGATCACAGCCGCTTTGCCTATCTGATGGATCCTGATGGCAAGCCGCTGGTGATCCTGCCGGTCGACAAGGGGCCGGAGGCGGTTGCTTCCGACCTTGCCGCCACGGTGCGATGAGCCAGCTGCGTGACCGGTTCTGGGAACGCGGAATCGAGACGCTCAACCGCGCCGAATGGGAAGCGCTGTGCGATGGCTGCGGCCAGTGCTGCGTCCACAAGGCCGAGGACGAAGATACCGGCGCGATCTACATGACCAATGTCGGCTGCAAGCTGCTCGACCTGGAGACCGCACGCTGCCGTGACTATCCGAACCGCAAACGCCAGGTACCCGATTGCGTCAAGCTGACGCCCAAGCTGGCGCTGACGCTGTCCTGGCTACCTGATACCTGCGCCTATCGGCTCCGCGCCGATGGCGAGCCGCTGCGGGAGTGGCATTACCTGATCAGCGGCGATCCCGAGGCGGTCCACAAGGCCGGCATTTCCGTGCGCGGCAAGGTGATCGGCGAGGAATTCGCCGGGCCGCTGGAACAACACATCATCCTGCCGCCGGGCGTGGAGCTGGCCGATGATTGACTGGCTCCGCCGCCGCCCGGACGAGGTTCCGCAGGTGGAGATCGACGGCCGGCTGCTGCCGCTGACCCTGCGGCGCAATGCCGCCGCCAAGCGGATGACCATGCGCCTCGCCCCCGATGGCAGCGAAATTCGCGTGACGCTCCCGCGCTGGGGCCGCAGCGCCGAAGCGCTCGAGTTTGCGCGGTCCAAGGCCGACTGGCTGGCCGCCCAGCTGGCCAAGGTTCCGCAGGCACCGGCGCTAAGCGATGGCGCCACCCTGCCCTATCGCGGCCGCGCCATGGCCTTGCGGCATGATGCCGGCGCGCCGCGCAAGGTCCGTCTGGGCGAGGATGCGCTTCATGTCGGCGGCCCCGCAGACAGCCTGTATCGCCGCCTGCAACGCTGGCTGGAAGGTGAGGCGCTGCGGCTGTTGGCCGATGACCTGGCCTATTACTGCCTGCGCGACAGCCGCCGCGCCCCGCCGCTGTCGCTCAGCCGGGCGCAGCGGCGCTGGGGTTCCTGCGCGGCCGATGGGACAATCCGGATCAACTGGCGGCTGGTCATGGCCCCCGATGCGGTGCGCCGTTCGGTCGTGGCACATGAAGTGGCGCACCTCACCCACTTTGATCATTCGCCCGCTTTTCATGCCCATCTCGACGCCCTGTTCGAGGGGGATATCACGGCGGCCAACCGCTGGCTGAAGCGCGAGGGTCGCAGCCTCTATGCGCACTTCGGGTAAGCCCGTAACCCGATTTTAACCATGAAAGGCGGACAATCCCGCCATGGTGCGACCCATGCTCTTGACCCTGGCGCTGGCGCTGGCGGCTCCGGCTGCGGCGCAGAGCGATTGCCGGCTGTGCTACAGCGACAGCGGCAAGCCGGGTGAGCGGCCGCTGACGCTTGAAATCTTTGCCGATCTCAACTTCGCCAAGCTGGCCCTGACCGGACGCGAAGGCGGCAGCGCGGAAGTCGATGCGGCCAGCGGATCGAAGCGGACCGGCGGCGCGGTGATGAACCTGGGCGGCATGGCCGTAACCGGGCGCGGGCGGGTAACGGGCGAGCCCCTGAAGGAAGTGCGGATCGACCTGCCGCAATCGGTACCGATGACCGCCCCCGATGGCGGCACGGCCGAGCTGATTGACTTCAGCACAGACCTGCCCAGCCGCCCGACGCTTGACGCCAATGGCGAGCTGACCTTCAGCTTCGGGGCCAAGCTGGTGCTGCGCAGCGGGCGCGGCGGGAACTATCGCGGGCGGATCCCGATCACGGTCGATTACA
>JAJTFU010000069.1 GCA_021299075.1 Novosphingobium sp.
CGCCAGAAGGTCGAGGCACTGGCCCCGGTGCCGCTGTTGAGCCGCGCCACAGCAAGGTTGCCGGTCAAGTCCGCCGCGCTGCCGGAAGTGGCGACAGTGGCCAGCGCGAGGTCGGTCTTGAGCGTGGCGAGGGTCTGCACTTCCGGCGCGCCAGCACCTGCCGTCTTGCGGTAGATCAGGGAGCCGGTCGCCATGTTCGCCATCTTGGCCAGCGACACCGCGCCGTTAGCGATCGTTGCCGCAAACGAACTCGTCCCGCTGCCGGTGACGTCGCCGGTCAGGGTTATGGTCTGATCGCCGGTATTCGTGCCACTGGATGTCCCAGAGAAGGTGCCGTTTTGGGTGGCAAGGGTGCCGAGGCCGGTGATGGTTCCGACAGCCTGGGTTCCGGTGTGGTTAGCCCGGCTGAGGAGGAAAGCGTCAGTCTGGTTGGCTGTTGCGCCAGTTGCGATGCCGGAGAGCTTGGTTTCCTGCGCAGTCGTGAATGCCGCGGTGGTGTTGGTCAGCACGGTGGCCAGCGGCTGATAGCTGCCCGCCGCCTGCTTGCCATCGAGCGCAGTCTGCAACCCCGTCACATCGGCAATGACATGACCATGTGACGCAGCCGCATAACTGCCCGCAGCCTGCTTTCCAGCCAAGGCCGCATTCAAATCCGTCTGGCTCGCCAGCGTCCCGGTGATCCCACCCCAAGCAGCACCACCACCAGGCACAATATACTTCGAGACGTTCGAGAGGATCTTCTCATTCTCCGTCTGCGTCCGCTTGGGCCGGCGCGGCGTCCCAATCCCCCTCACGACACCAACCCCACTTCCCGCCCAGCCCTCAAGTTCGCCTCGATCACTTCCTCCGAGAAACTGTCAATCAGCTTGTCGCACTCATAATCCGTGAGCAGGCTCTCAGGCAGAAACCGAAGATGCACCCGGCGCACAATCGCTCGAAGCCGCTGCCGATCCTCCCACTTCATCATCGACGACAAACCCATCTTCGAACCTTTCTCACACCAAAAAATATCAGAAGGGGTGCGGACCTTGGGGAGAAAAATTGCGTGTGGTGGGCCCCTCGCAATCCCACACTCCCTGTTTTCAACCCCCTCCCCCCTCAGCTCAGATCGATGTTCACCGTCACATCGCCATGAACTCTGTGGTCCACACGGTCTGGTGCCTTGGCGAACATACTCGGATTTGGCTGAGAGAAGGTCATGCAAGCGTTGAACTGCTACAGGTGACTGCATGACAAGCTCGTTCATGGTTCGAGCCATGATGGCCTGGATGACATGTGGTTTGGCAAGCAGTTCATACGCTTGTGACCGAGCGGTGTCCTTGGAGTAGCCGGCTTCGATAGCGGCTTCTGTCTTGTGTCCACCGTTACTGACAAACGCATCGACGAAGGCGGCTTGCATGGGGGTTAGCTCCTTGGTGCTATCGGAGCTGGCTACGGGGATCGGGAGCATGGGATACCTTGGAGAGCGGTGGAGTTAGGAGAGCGCGCGCGCGAGGAAGCCTTGCCCTTGGAAGGGCGTCAATGGACTAGTCCTTAGCCCTTGATTGGTAGGCCTAAACTGACGCGCGCTCGGGGCGCGGCCCTCCGGGCTGTTCGCGCCGAGGGTGTCTGGCGAGCCAGACTATAGCTGACCCTCGCTGTGCGTGCTGCGGGGAAACCTGTGCGGGCAAGTCGATGACGGCCTTCGGCCGGCATTGTTACCACAGCCCTGAATGCTGGTCGCATTCGGCTGTTGGCCTTGCCCAAGCACTAGGTTTCCGGGCCGAGAGAAGCCCACCCCTGCGAAGCAGGGAACCCGGCTTCCCGGCCCGTCCTCGCGCCAGCGAGGGGGCACCGCGCGCGCGACGGCGAAGGATACCACGTCCGTTCCGGAGTGAAGGGGCGATTGTGCCCCCTGCAATGCAGTCCGACAGCGGATTTCCTTGTCTTTGCAGGCGGCACAATCGTCGGCCCCTGGCCGAGTGAACCCCCTTCAGCACCGGACGTGCGGCCGTGATCTGAACTGTGGGTCGCTATCACGGTGATGGCGACTGACAGGAGTAGATATCATGACCATTCAGACCATCGAGATCGAACAAGAGTTTGCCGTCCTCGGCGGCGTGCTTCGCACCAGCTGGGCCGAGGTCGAGGATTACTTCTTCGACCAGGCGCAGGACGAGGACTTCATCGTCGAAGGCATCGAGGAAGGTGCGAAGCTGTGCTGCCCGATGTGCGGCAGCGACTTGGAGATCCAAGGCGGAAAGCAATGAGAGAGACGAGGGGGACGGCGCTGCAAGGCGTCGTCGCCCCGGCTGGCGAGGCAACGGACGCCTCGCACCACCATCCCCATAGAGAAATGAGAGTAGAGATTATGACCAAGACCTCGAACAAGACCGTCGCCGTTGCTGAAGCTGGCCGTGAGCTGGCAGGTGAGCACGTCATCAACTCCGAAGTGCGTGCCGCTGAAGGCCACCGCGAATTGACCGCCGCTCCTACCAAGGAGAGCATCACTGCCGGGATCCACGCGGCGATCGACAGCCTCTCGTCAGTGTTTGTCGAGATGGAACTCCGCCGCCGTGGCGACAACGGCAAGCTCTATCCGATCAACGTCGATCTGCCGCGAGGCGTCGAGGACACCGGCGAGATCGAGATGGTCAATTCGCTGCGGTCGCTGCAGTCCTTCCTGACCAGCACTATCTGCCAGCGTCTCGAGACGATGCTCGAGTTCAATGCCGAGAAGGTAGCGAGTGCGTCAGCGCAGCTGCGCGCCAAGCGTAACGCCGAAGCCGAGGGCGCAGCCACCCAGCGCGAAGTCGAAGTGGCCCAGGGCTGGAAGGAGAACTACGAGTATCAGCGGGCGCTGCTGGTGCGGGCATACACCGCTGCGCAGGACGCCCACTTCGATGCGCTGGGCGCCGAGTATGAGACGAAGGCGATGCGCGAGGCGGCGGCGCGCGCCAAGCGGCGGGCGCTGAGCACGGCCGAGCCGAAGGCGTCGAACGCCCACGCTGATCGCATGTCGCGGCTGTAACGCCTGACCTGTCGGGGGCTTGGCCTAGCGGCCAGGCCCCCTTCCCCCTTTTTTGCTTGGTCCAACCTTGGACACAGGCCCGGCTCACTGCCGGCCAAGGTGCGCTGGGCCTAGTCCATTGCGGACAGAGGGACAGCTGCGCTCCAACGAAATGAAATGAGAGGCAACGAAATGATCGAGCATCATCGCCACCACTTCAACGAAATCATGGCCCGGCGTGAGGCCATGCGCAAACTCAAGCGCCAACAGAAATGGGACGCAGTGATTGCGCTGATCACCGTCCTCGCTTCGGGCGCCGCACTTGGCGTGCTCGTCGTCCTCAGCGTGGCGATGCTCAGCACTCCACGTTGAACCAATAAGAGGAGAACAAAATGAATTAGATCAGACAGGCCGCGCATATAATCCTCGAACGGGTGCGCGTTGAGCTGTCCATCAAAAGCCGTGAATGAGGCGGGGCAATCTACTCAAACACCAGGATCTAATCGATCCGCGTGGGATTGTCTCGAGATACCAGCGCACACCCCCATTTAGTCCGAGGTAGCTGGCGGCAGGGGATAGGTAAGCACCACAAAATCTGGGTTGGCAGAGATCCCTAAAAACTGCCGCTCTTTTTGGGAGAGATAGATGGGACACCTGACCCTGGTCCACACCGCTGAGGTGTGGCCGCCGGCTAGTCTTGTCGAGCATCAGCAGCTCGAGCTCGCCAACGAAATGATCAACATGTGCGATGCGATCAACGCTTGCCAAGCTGAAGCGCAGACTTTAGTGCTGCATCTATGCAGTGTTGGGTGATCAGTGCAAAGGCGCAGCAACTCACACGCTTTGCCTAAGGAGAATACCCTCATGTTTAAGATCCAGACCAAGACCAAGCAAGTGCTTCGCGTGCATGTTGGTTACAAATACATGCTGCTCGACCCGACGCCAGAAAACTTTGCCCTTGCGCAGTGGCTGATGAGCGAGCCGAGTTACACCACCGTTTATAACGGCGACTTCCACTTTTCAGTGCACGCACTGGAGAACGACAAAAGAACCGTAGCCACGCTTACTGAGCTGATTACGGTTAAGCTGGTCGATATGACCGAGCTTGAATACAACCAGGCTGTCGCCGACAAGCCGGAGAATGATACCTAACTGGCGGTTGCTGCGGAGTGTTGTTCTGCCTGCATACTCACTTGATCTAACTGCATTCGTGCATTACTCGAAAGCATATGAGCATGAACGACACTCCGATCCGCCTTGTTTCCTACCTCGCCCAGCTTGAGGCGATGGCTGTCCAGGCGCGCGTCTCCCTGCTGCACGCCTTCATCAAGGCCGGGGTGCCTAGCTCCACCTACTACCGCACGATCAACGGCGCCGAGCTGCGCTACGAAACGGCGACCAAGGTGGCCTCGTTCCTGCGGAGGATCATCAAGAAAGGCGGGGCCGAGCATGATGCAGGAGGCAGGACAACGACCAGCAATGGTCAGCCGGCAGTTGTCCAATGAAGAACGTGAGCACTACCGCACGCTGATCGAGCAGCTGGTCCGCCTGCGCAAAGCCCGAGGGCTGAGCCAAGAGGCGCTCGACGATCGGCTTGGTGTGTCAGATGGGATGGTCGCCAAGTGGGAAACCGCGGCGCGTCTGCCCGGTGCGTTCTTCCTCATGTGCTGGTGCAAGGCGCTCGGCGTGCAGCTGTCAGTATATGAGGAGCAATAGATTTGGAAAGCCCGCCGCTCGACCCGTCAACCGACGCTGCACCCAGCCCGGATGCGACACCTTCCCGTGCTGGTCGCAAGACTTCGGCCGCAGCTGGACGTGTCGGGATCACCGTCCGCAAAAAGAAACCCGGCCCCAAGAAGGGGAAGTATAACGCCAAGGGCGAGCACTACGATGGGTTCTGGTTTGCCAGCCAGGCAGAACTCAAGCGCTACAAGCAGCTGCGTGAACTCGAGGCTGCCGGCCTGATCGACACGCTGCGCTGCCAGATCCCCTTCCGTGTGGCGCTGAACAACCAGCACATGTTCAACTACATCGCTGACTTTGAATACCGTGTGCTCGACGAGCTCGGCCGGGAGCAGCGCAGCGTGGTTGAAGATGTGAAGGGCATGGTCATGCCCATCTACAAGCTCAAGCGGAAGATGGTCGAGGCCATGCACGGCATCAAGATCATCGAGATCCCAGCTGGTGAGGTGGACAAGTGGGCAACCCGCATACCGTAGGAGAGAACGGCATGGCTATTGCTGCCATCGAGTGGGCCTTCAACCAGTCCACTCCAAACCCGAGTGCCAAGCTGGTGCTGCTGGCACTGGCCGACCATGCCGATGAGCATGGTCACTGCTGGCCTGGCATCAGCCGCATCGAACAGCGCACCGGACTATCCCGCTCGACGGTGATCCGTGCGCTGGCCGAGCTTGAGACCGGGCGCCTGATCGAACGCACCCGGCGTGGCACCACTAGCAACAGCTACACTTTAACTAGTGTCACCATGACACCACCAAAGTGTCACCATGACACTACCCCTAGTGTCACCATGACACCCGAACCGTCATTAGAAACGTCAAAGAAGCCTAACAGGGCGCGCGCCCAACTAAGCAGCATAACCGAGGACTGGCATCCCGATGCTGATCTCTGGAAGTGGGCGCACGACAACTTCCCCCTGTTCACCCGAGAGGACTTGACCAATGCAACCGATAGGTTCCGTGATCACTGGATTAGCAAAGCCGAGCGTCGAGCAGACTGGCGCGCCAGCTGGCGCAACTGGATCCGCAACGATGCCAAGTTTGCAGCGCGCTCCCACTCTGCCACTCGGCTGGATCGGGTCCGCTCGACAAATGCTGAGCGTATCAACGCTGCAATGGATCGGCACGGCGTATCACAAACGCGAGAGCCCGGTCGGTCACACCTTAGGCTCGTTGCAGATAGTGATAGCGGACATTGATCGGGACGCTAACGCTATCGAAACATGGATGAGGCCAGCCACCAAGGCGACCATCATCAAGACTGTCGAAGCTATGGCCTCGCTGTTCCAAGCGCCTGTGCCTGATGATCTCGGCTTTGATCTCTATATCCTGGCGCTGGCACAGATGCCTGGCCCAGTGTTCAAGGCAGCACGCAACAAGCTGATCACCACCCACAAGTGGCCGCGCCTACCCTTGCCGGCTGACTTTGTTGCAGCAGGGCAGGAAGAACAGGAGAGGATCGATGCTGTCCGCTCCGTGCTTCAGACCGCGCGCCGCCAAGCTGAGCGCGCGATCCTCACCCTGCGCTGACGCATTATTTTGTAGTTGAAATGCTGCATGTATGCAGTAGTATCAACACCACAGGAGAGAAACATGGCATCCCTTGAGACTATCCGCGCCAACCGCAGCGAGGGCATCGGTTCATCCGACACCAAGCGCATCATGGATGGCGACTGGCACCGCCTCTACATGGAAAAGGTAGGCGAGACCGAGCCGGAAGATTTGTCCGGCGTGTTTCGTGTGCAGCTGGGCATCTACACCGAGACGTTCCACCTCGACTGGCTCGAGCGCAAGTATGCCTGCCAGATCGAGCGCCCGATGCAGCGCTTCTATGCGCCTGACTATCCCGTCATGTTCGCCCACCTCGACGGGGTGCATGTCGGCAAGGGTGTGCCGGTAGAAACCAAGCACACCAGCAGTGACGCACGGCTGCGTGACAAGGCAGTCTACTACATGCCGCAGCTGCAGCATGTGCTGTCCATCACCGGCCATGACTACATGCTGTTCTCGATCATCGCTGGCAACAGCGAGCCGGAATGGTGCGAGGTTGCCGCCAACCTTGAATACCAGGCCGAGCTACGCGAGCTGATCAAGAGCTTCTGGTGGCACGTCGAGCAGCGTGTGCCGCCCGAGATTATCCCGACTGCCACGCTCAAGGCGGTCGAGCGTGTCGGCGCCACCACTCCGATCGATGGGCTGAAGCCCTACGACATGACCGGCAACAACGAGTGGGCCAACTACGCGCAGGACTACATCGACTGCATGGCGGCGGCTGCGTTGTTCGCCGATGCCAAGGATGGCCTGAAGAAAATGATGCCTGCCGATGCCAGCGAGTGCACCGGCCACGGCATTACCATCAAGCGGGACAAGCGCGGTGCGCTGAGGTTCGGCGCATGATCGACCTCACCTGGATCAACATCATCGTTGGCATCGCCGCTTATTGCGCCGTGGTCACGCTGTTCGTGACCGGGTAGCACCACTTCATCAGCAACGTCCGACTGCAGGAGGCAGGCATGGATCTGTTCGACTATCCCAACCAGCCAGGTTTCAAGGAACAAGAAACGTCGAGAGCGGCGGCCGAGGCAATCGCCCCTCGCACGCCCCGCCTTCGTGCGGCGTGCCTTCGGGTGATCGCCCGTCAGCCAGCAACACCAGATGAGGTGGCAGATGAGCTGGGCCTGTCGATCCTCTCGATCCGGCCACGCTTTACCGAACTCGCCCGAACCGGGCGCATTACCGACACCGGCCTGCGCCGCCCCAACCAGAGCGGGCGCATGGCTAAGGTGTGGTGCATCAAGGAGACAGCACAGTGAGCGACAAGAACACACGCTTTTGGGACGCGCTCGGCAAGACCGACCCCAAGCACACCAAGGGTTTCAGCCGGGCGGGCGGGTTCAAAGGCACCGCACTCAAGCCGATCTGGATCGTCAAGCGGCTGACCGAAACCTTCGGCCCGGTCGGTGAAGGCTGGGGCACGGAAGAACCGCAGTTCACCCTGGTCCACGGACAGGACGGTGAGGTCATGGTCTATTGCCATGTCCGCTGCTGGCACACCAAGCCCGGCCAGTTCTTCTACGGGGTAGGCGGCGACAAGGTTGTGACCAAGCGCTCCTCGGGCCAGCTGTTCCACGACGACGAGGCTTTCAAGAAGGCGTTCACCGATGCGGTCAACAACGCCTTCAAGTATGTCGGCGTCGGCGCCGACGTTCATATGGGCCAGTTCGAGGACAGCAAGTATCTCGATCAGGTCGGCGCTGAGTTTGCCGCCGAGGCCAAGGTCGACAAGGTGGCTGAGCTTGACGAGTTCCGCACTGCGATCGATGCCGCCACCAACCTTGAGCAGCTGGACCTGGCGCTCGCCAAGCACCGGCCGGCAGTCGATGCGCTTGCCAAGACGCACGCCGCACAGGTTGCTGCCGTGCGCCAGCACTACAGCGCCAAGAAGGGCGAGCTGACCAAGGTGCTCGAACCAGCATGAGCTTCATCCCCGGAGTGCAAGCCGGGGCTCCAGCCTGACGCCGTGACAGGTGAAGAACCACGGCACCCCCGCACCCTGCCCGCACTGCGCGACTAGGCAGCTAACTCCCGAAACCCGCTTACGGGGCAGGGTGCATCACCATCACCAGTGACACAAAGGAGACATACCATGCTTACCATGCAGGTGATTGGCAACCTCGGCAAAGACCCCGAGTTCAAGACCCTCGACAGCGGGCGCCAGCTGTGCAGCTTCAGCCTTGCTTCGAACAAGAAGATCAAGGGCGAGAAGGTGACGACCTGGGTGAACGTGACCGTGTTCGACGAGAACAAGATCAAGTTCCTCAAGGACTATGTGCGCAAGGGCAGCAAGCTCTTTGCCGAAGGCGAACCCGCGGCCCGTGCCTACTTGAAGGATGGCGAAGCCAAGCACAGCCTCGACCTGACGCTCGGCTTCAACTCCAAGCTCGAGATCCTTTCGAGCGAGCGCGCTGAGCGTGACGACGACGATCGCCGTGGAGCTGCGCCCGTGGGCGGCAGCGCCACCGATCTGAACGACGCCATTCCTGGCTGGGATTAACGACCCACATCCCAGTCTTGAATGACGGTGCGGGGCCTGAACCTCCCTTCATAATTCCCGCATCGTTCAACTTGGAAGGGGCCTGTCGGCTCCCCCCTCCTGTCTAACTGGCAGGTCCCTTTCATTTTCGGAGAGAGCTCATGCGTGAAGATTGGCACCAAGCGCCAGAGCCGGTGGAAGAACCGCCGTTCTGCGATCGCTGCTTTGGCTACCATCACTGGCAAGCCGCCTGCCCTGACGAGGAGGACAACGACGATGAATGATCTGCACCAGACCATGACCGACCGGATCCTCGCCAGCGTTGACGAGGCTGGTCAGTGGAAGCCCTGTTGGCAGGGCATGACGGGTGGCCTGCCCACCAATGCCTCGACCGGCAAGCGCTACAATGGCGTCAACATCCTGTCGCTGTGGCTGTCAGGCTACGGCAGCAATCGCTGGGCCAGCTACAACCAGTGGCAAGCGCTCGGCGCCCAGGTCCGCAAGGGTGAGCGCGGCACCCCGATCATCTTCTACAAGGTGATCGAAGGGCCAACGCCTGACGACAACAAGCTGTTCGCGCGCGGCAGCAAGGTGTTCAACGCCGAGCAAGTCGATGGCGCACCAGCTGTTGAAGCGCCGCCAATCACCACCCTGTCAGCAGACCAACGCCTTGAAGCGCTCGACCGCTGGCTGATGGATCGCAGCCATGTGCTGCGGGTCCAGACTTCCGACAGCGCGCACGCCTACTACCAGCCTGCGCTCGACACCGTTTACATGCCGGACTTCAGCCTGTTCCACACGCCCGAGCATTTCTACGGCACGCTGTTCCATGAGGCGACCCACTGGACCGGCCACAAGTCCCGGCTTGACCGGCTTGCCAACTACATTGGCGAAGGCCGGGCCAAAGAAGAACTGGTTGCCGAGCTTGGCGCTGCGTTCCTGTGCGCTGAGTTTGGGATCGAGCAGGTCACGCGCGACGATCATGTCAGCTACATTGCCAGCTGGCTCAAGCACCTGAAGAACGACAAGCGCTGCATCGTCACTGCTGCCAGCCAGGCAAGCAAGGCGGTCGAGCTTCTCAATGCCATCCAACCTGCACAGCAGCAGCTTGCAGCCTGATCGGAGAGAAACATGGAACACATTCCCCTCAAGAAGCTGGTCCTCTCAGCGCGCAACGTGCGCACCAATGTCGAGGACGCCACCGCCATTGCCGACCTCGTTGCTTCGATCGAGCAGCACGGCTTGCTCAACCCGCTGGTCGTGGTCAATGGCAAGAAGCCTGAGGTTGTGGCCGGTGGCCGGCGCCTGCGTGCGCTTGAGCAGCTGGTCGACGAAGGCAAGCTGCCCGCTGACTATGCCGTGCCGGTGCAGCTGGTCGACGCTGCCGCCGCTGAAGAAGTCAGCCTGGCTGAGAACTTCATCCGCAAGGACATGCGGCCCTATGAAATCTACCGGGCTTTCCGCTTGGTGCAGGATGGCAACCCCGACCTGACTGCTGCCGATCTTGCCAAGCGCTTTGGCCTTGCCGAGAAGCGGGCCGCCAAGATCCTGCGGCTTGGCAACCTGCACCCTGATGTGTTCGAGCTCTACGTCACCGGCCAAATCAAGGACGATCTGGCTCAGGCGTTTGCTGCCACCAGCAACCACGACTTGCAGCAGCAGGCGCTGGTCGCATGGCGCAACAGCGATAGCTGGGAGAAGAACAACGCCCGCTTCATTCACAAGGCGCTGGGCATGGCCGACCATCAGGTCAGGAACAACCTGGCCTATGTCGGCAAGGCCGCCTACCTCGAGGCAGGCGGGCGCATTGAAGAGGATCTGTTCTCCGATGCGATCAACGTGCTGGACGTTGAGCTGCTGGCCAACATGGTGGCTGACAAGAACGCCGAGATCGTGCGCGCTGCTGCCCAGCGCTGCAACCGGGAAGTCGAGTTCCTCACCGAACCACCCAAGGATGCCAATGGCTACATTGGCTGGAACCTGCAGGTCCGCCCGACCTACGGCGAGCTTGATGCTGCCAGCGAGGAGCGCGTTGCCGAGATCGAGGCCACGCTTGAGGATCCGCAAGAGGGCGACGACGAGCTGACTATTGAACAGGCGGAAGCCCTTGAAGATGAGCGCGACAGCATCCTGCTTAAGCGCCCCATTGTGCTGCCCGAAGATGGGCGCATCGGGATCCTGATGGACCGGGGACAGGTGCAGTTCTGGAAGATCCCGGAACCCGTCGAGGCCAGCGACACCCCCGAGCCGCCGGTCGAGGAGAGCGCCGCCCCCTCAAGGCGGGCGCTCGACACGATGGCGGTGATGCGGCGGGAGCGGCTGATCGAACGCACTAAGGCTGACATAAATGCCCAGGCCAACGCGATCGACCTGCTGTTGTTTACGGTGGCCCGGTCCTGCTTCATGGGTCTACGCAACCATGAGACGCGCGGCCTCTCGACTGTCGAAGATCGGTATTGGACGGGCGAGCATTGGATGCAAGCCGAACCAAGCGAGGGCTTTGCTCTGTTCCAGCAGACCATCGATCGCAACCAGCTGGCCGCCGAAATGTTGGCGACCATGACTGAAGCGCAGATCGCCACCACCAAGAGCCAACACATCAAGTGGCTGGCCGCGTTCTCCGCACCGCAGCCGTGGCAATCCACGCCTGAGTTCTGGGAACTGTTCCGCAAAAGCCAGATCGTCGCCATGCTCGAGCCGGTTGCCCCGACATGGTGGGAAAAGACCCGCGGCGTCACGCAGGGCGAACTACGTCGCCAGGCCCACCGACTGTGCGCCGGTGAAATTGAGGCGGCTGTAAGCGGTATCCCGCAAGAGGAGCTTGATGCTGCGCTTGCATGGGTGCCGGCATGGCTGCGCTTTGCCGACGAAGAACCGGCCGCATGACTGCCGACCAGATCCTTGCCCATGTAGCCAGCGCTTTCGATGTGACGGTGGCCGAGCTGCGTGGGCGGGATCGCTCACGCAACCTGATACTGGCACGGCAGGCCGCTTATGTCGTGCTGCTTGAGCGGCCGATCCCAGCCAGCGGAGCGCGGCGCAGTCATGCCCAAGTCGCCAAGCTACTTGGCCGCAGGGTATGGGCAGTGCATCATGGGATCAAAGCGGCGCAACACCATGCGCGCACAGAACTAGCCTATGCCCAAACTATAGCCAACCTGATTGCCATGTGACGGAGGCGACAATGATTAAAGAACTGAAAGCCGCAGAGGAACGCGGTGCCAGGATGGCGCGGATTGAAGAACTGAAGGCGCTGGCGGATGCCGAGCAAGCCTACCGAAAGGCACATGATCTTTATGGCGGCGGCGACATTCGCACTGGCCGCGCTTGGGATGCAATGCGCCGCGCTGGTGATGCCGCCCGCCAAGCCCTCGCAGCACTGGAGGGGAAGTGATGACCC
>JAJTFU010000070.1 GCA_021299075.1 Novosphingobium sp.
GCAGCCGACCCAGCGCCAATCGGAGACACGGGATCGGTTGCTGTCCGCTTCAACTCTCTCCGATCCCCTCAGCCCAGTCCATTGCCGGGCCAGCGTTGCAAATCCGATCGTAGAGCGCGCGGTTTTCCTTGATCCACAGCATGCCCTGCATGTCTTCCAACTCAAGCGGTTGGTCGAAGCGGAGCCCGCATTCGCCCCCGCGCACCCACATCACAGTGCTGAACAGCGCGAGTTCATGGAAACTCAGAACCAGCGACTGGCCTTTGGCTAGCGGGCGATCAATTCTGAGACGTGCCCCGGTCAAGGAGATATCGTCGATCAGGCACGCGCGCTTCTCGTGGGTCAGTATCAATGCCGCCGAAACGCCCAGGCGCAGGCGGTTGAAGCTGCGGTGACCCATCACGGGGCGGTTTGGCGGTTGAAAGCCCATGCCGCCGCTATAGCGGTCAGGGGTTAAGCAAGCCCTATTGGTGCGGCCGGTTGTCCGCGCAGCTGGGTAAAAATACCTAGCATGGCTAACTTCTCCTTAACGCGAAAAGCGTAATCCTGCCCGTCACTTGCTGGCCTTGGCCACTGCAAAGGGGTTGCATATGTCGCTTTTCAAGAAACTGCTGCGCAATTCGCGCGGGACTGCTGCGGTCGAACTGGGGCTGGTCCTCTGCCTGATCGTGATCGGAATTTTCGGGGCCCTCAATGGCCTGGGGAACGAGGCTACCAACTCGTTCAATTCCACGGCCCAGAAGGTTCAGCAGGCCACGAGCTAAGCCTTCCCGCGACGATCAGGAGTGTTCCTGCGCTTCCGCAATCGGGGCGCGGGTCCGCCTGAGCGCGACGATCAACACGCCGGTCAGCGCTATCGCTGATCCGACGATCATCTGCGTGTCCAGCTGGTCGTTGGTGATCACCACGCCCATGGCAATGGTCGCCAGCGGGGTGATCAGGGTCAGCGGCGCGATCAGGTTGGCTTCGTACCGGGCGATCAGCACATAGAATAGCGTGTGGGCGCCGACCGAGACGACCAGCGCCGAAAACACCAGCGCCGCCACGAACGGCCAGCCGACCGAAGCGATCTGGCCCCAGTCCGGCGTTTCGAGCAGCAGGCTGAGCGGAACCAGCAAAAGTGTGCTGGTCATCCCGACCCAGGCCTGTAGCCGCAGCGGCGCAATTTCACCCATTTGCTTCATCAGCACCGCACCGAGCGAGCCGCTGGCCGCCCCGGCCAGGACCAGCAGCAGGCCAGCCGAGATCGCGAAGCCCGGCTCCCACACCACCACCAGCACGCCGATCAGCGTCAGGGTGATCCCGAGCGCGCGGCGCCAGTGGATCCGCTCGCCCAGGATCAGGATCGAGAGCAGCGTGGTGATCGGCACCCCGGCCTGGCTGACGACTGCCGCAGCTGAGGGCGAGACGGTCTGGAGCGCCATGAACAGCAGTGCAAAGCTGCCCCCGCCCATCAGTAGCCCGACCGCGATTATCCGCCAGCCCGGCCGCGGCATCGGGCGCAGCCAGGGCAGGGTGATCGCGGCGACAATCGCAAAGCGGATGGCGGCATAGAGCAGCGGCGGCACTTGCCAATCGCTGACCACGATCTTGCTGACCACGTTGTTGGTCGCCCAGATCAGGCAGATGCCGACCAGTATCAGGAAATCGCGCAGGCTCACCGGCGGATCAGTGCCTGGCCCAGTCGGGCAGCTGCCCGAGGCGGGCGGCGCGTGACGTGGCCCCGCTCCGCTTGCGCAGCCACAGGATCGACCAGTCGCCATTGACCAGCCCCGCGGCCAGCCGCAGGCCGGCCTTGCGAGCGGCGCGGCGGACCTGGGCTTCCTGTGTTTCGAGCAGGCCGGCCAGCAGCAGGTGTCCGCCTGGGACCATGTGGCGGGCGAAATCGGGGGCCAGGCCGATCAGCGGCCCGGCCAGGATATTGGCGATGATCAGGTCATAGGGCCCGCGCGCCTCTAGCAGCGGGTGGGCCATTCCGTCTGCCACCAGCATCGTCAGCTCGCCCGGACGTGCGCCCATCGGGACCGCATTGGCGGCGGCATTATCGGCCACTACGTCGAGGCAGACCGCGTCGATGTCGCTCGCCGTCGCCAGCGCGCGCGGCCACAGATGCAGAGCGGCAAAGGCGAGGAGGCCCGTGCCCGTGCCGATATCGGCCAGGTTGCGCACCACCACGCCCTGGCGCTTCATGTAGGTCAGCATCGTCAGGCAGCCGGCGGTGGTGGCGTGCTGGCCGGTGCCGAAGGCCTGGCTGGCGGGAATGCAGAAATCGCGCAGGCCGGCCTGGTTCAGCGGCGGATGCTCCGGCGTATGGACATGGAACAGGCCGGCATCAATCGGCTCCAGCCCGGTCTGGCTGGCGGTCAGCCAATCGACCTCGGGCAATTGCTCGATCGCGAGGCTGGGCGGGCTGTCACCGAACAGCGCGAGCACTGCGGCCTTGTCGGCCTTGCCCGGTTTGCGCGGCAGCCAGGCTTCCAGCTGCCAGTCATCGGGCCGGTCTTCGGCAATCTCGCTGCCGGAAATGACGATATCCGGATCCCAGTCCCAGGCGTCCTCATGCGCCAGCAGCGCGGCCTCGATCACCGGACGCGGGGCGAGGGCGGTCAGCTTCCAGCTGGTCATTTCGGCGCCACCGTCTCGCGCGCCAGCCGCTCGGCAAAGCGCTGGCCAGCAGCGGCGGCATAGAGCGCGCAGGCGTCAGGCTTGACCAGCGGCTGGCTGCCCGAGAGGCGCGGGAAGAGGTCACTGCCGGAAGGGTGCGGGGTAATGATGATCTCGCAGGGCAACGCGGCGATGACCGCCAGGCCCTGGCGGATCGCCTTCACTCGCTCGGGATGGTCGACAAAGCGATAGCCGTCGGCCGAGATGGTCGAGGTGCTGTCGGCATAGGCAATCGTGCGGCACTGTGCGCCCTGGCACTGCTGCCAGGTCCAGCTGGTCGATCCGGGCGAATGCGCCGGGTTGGCCCAGGCGGTGAAGTGGACACCGCCCGCCACCAGCGCCGTGCCATGCGGCTGGGTCTTCGCCACCTTGACCGGCCGCATCGGTTCCTTGCGCAGCAGCGGGGCCTGCGGATCGGTGGGATCGGGCTGGCCGCTTCGCAGGACCGCGGCCTGGTTCGGCCCGGCGATCACCTTGGCGCCGGTGCGGCGCTGAAGTTCGGCCACGGCCCCGGCGTGATCGAAATGCTCGTGGCTGACCAGGATCCAGCGGATCGCCTTCACCGGGAAGCCGAGCTTGCGGACATTCTCCAGCACCAGGTCAGCCGCCTGGGGGATGCCGCCGTCGAGCAGCACCAGGCCGCCGGGCGTCTGCACCAGTAGCGTGGTGATGCCGCAGGTGCCGACATACCAGGTGTTGCCGTAGACATGGGCGGGCGGCGCCGGATCGCCCCAGCCATCGCGCCCGGCGCAGGCCTTGGCCATGTCGCGCTCAGCCTGCGGGCGCGGGATATGCATCTGGGTCGAGGCCGGTGCCGCGAGGGTGAGGGCGGCGAGGGCGGCGAGCAGGCGCTTAGCGGACAAAGCTGGCTCCATTGGCATCGAGCACGGCCCCGGTCATGCTTTCCGGCGCATCGAGCGCGCAGAACACGGCCATCGTGGCGATCTCTTCCGGCGTGGCAACGCGGCCCAGCGGGATATCGGCCAGCAAGCCCGGGCCGCCCCGGCTGGCGAGGTAGTCCCCGGCCATCGCCGTATCGGTAAAACCGGGGCAGATCGCATAGCTCATGATGCCCCTGGCCGGGTAATGGCGGGCAATGGTCTTGTGCAGGCCGATCATCCCGGCCTTGGCGGCGGCATAGTGCCAGTGATCGGGCGAATCGCCGCGATAGGCAGCGCGGCTGGCGATGTGGACGATGCGGCCCTGCCGCTCGCCATCGAGCCAGTGCCGCACGGCAAAGCGCGACAGTTCTGCCGCGGCGGTCAGGTTGATCCGCAGCGAATCTTCCCAGTTATCGAGCCATTCGATGTCTGACAGGCCCAACGGATTGGCCTGGAACAGCCCGGCATTGTTGACCAGCACGTCGATCCGGCCGTGGGCCGAGCGCGCCAGGGCTTCTTCCCAGATGCGGCTGGGGGCGGTGGGATCGGTCAGATCCGCACCGATCGTATCGGCATCGTGGGCCTTGCTGCCGTGGCCGATAACCGCGACTCCGCGGGCGGTGAGGGCAGACTTGATCGCGGCACCGATCCCGCGCGAGGATCCGGTGACGAGTGCAGTAAGCTGGGTCATGCCGCCAGCTCTAGGGCTTTGGTGCAGGTGCGCCAAGCCGCCGCTTGCACGGCCCCGCGTTTTGACTATGGGGATGGGCGCGAAGGTGGCACGCGTCACCGCACGAGAGAGTAAGGGGAACGCTCGCATGGCCGGAGCCAGCAACCGTCCGATTTCGCCGCACCTGCAGATCTGGAAGTGGGGGCCGGCGATGCTGGTCTCGATCCTCCACCGCGTTTCAGGCGATGGCCTGGCGTTGGTCGGTCTGGCCGTGCTGCTGTGGTGGCTTGGCGCGCTGGCCGGGGGCGAGGGCAGCTACCTTGAGTTCACCCGGCATATGAAGGAATGGTACGGGCAGGTCGTGCTGATCGGCCTGACCTGGGCCTTCTTCAACCACATGGCCTCGGGCCTGCGCCACTTCGTGTTGGATATCGGCGCGGGCTATGAACTGAAGAACAACGCGGTCTGGTCGATGGTGACCCCGCTGATCGCCCTGGTGCTGACCGGTGCCACCTGGGCCTACATCCTGCTGCGCTGAGGGAACGGACAATGGGTAACGGAACCAACATCGGCCGCGTCCGCGGGCTTGGCTCGGCCAAGTCGGGCACGCACCACTGGATGCTCCAGCGCTTCACCGCGGTCGGCAACCTCGTCCTGGGCCTCTGGCTGCTGTTCTCGCTCGTCGGCCTGCCGGACCTCGGCTTCAAGACGGTGATGACCTGGGCGGCCCAGCCGATCAGCGCCACCGCGCTGGTGCTGTTCGTCGTCACCACCTTCTGGCACGCCCGGCTGGGGCTGCAGGTGCTGATCGAGGACTATGTTCACGAACACGCCAACAAGTTTGCCGTGATGACCCTGCTCAACCTCGCCAGCTTCGGCGGGGCGGCCTTTGGCGTCTTCGCGATTGTCCGTATCGCTCTGGGAGCTGCCGCATGACCGCCTCTGTTACTGGGCAAGCCTACAAGATCATCGACCACACCTATGACACGGTCGTCGTCGGCGCGGGCGGTTCGGGCCTGCGCGCCACGATGGGCAGCGCCGAAGCCGGCCTGCGCACCGCCTGCATCACCAAGGTCTTCCCGACCCGTTCGCACACTGTCGCCGCCCAGGGCGGGATCGCCGCTTCGCTGTGCAACAACACGCCGGACCACTGGACCTGGCACATGTACGATACCGTCAAGGGATCGGACTGGCTGGGTGACCAGGACGCGATCGAATACATGGTCCGCGAAGCCCCCCAGGCGGTTTACGAGCTGGAGCACGCCGGCGTGCCGTTCAGCCGCAACCCCGATGGCACGATCTACCAGCGCCCGTTCGGCGGCCACATGCAGAACATGGGCGAAGGCCCGCCGGTGCAGCGCACCTGCGCCGCGGCGGACCGCACCGGCCACGCCATGCTGCATGCGCTCTACCAGCAGAGCCTGAAGTACAATTCAGACTTCTTCATCGAATACTTCGCGATCGACCTGATCATGGAGAACGGGGAATGCCGCGGCGTGATCGCGCTGTGCATGGACGATGGCTCGATCCACCGTTTCCGCTCGAAGGCCGTGGTCCTGGCGACCGGCGGCTATGGCCGCAGCTATTACACCGCCACTTCGGCCCATACCTGCACCGGTGACGGCGGCGGAATGGTGCTGCGCGCTGGCCTGCCGCTGCAGGACATGGAATTCGTGCAGTTCCACCCGACCGGCATCTACGGCGCGGGCGTGCTGATCACCGAAGGTGCGCGCGGTGAGGGCGGCTATCTGACCAACTCCGAGGGCGAGCGCTTCATGGAGCGTTATGCTCCCTCGGCGAAGGACCTGGCATCGCGCGACGTCGTCTCGCGCTCGATGGCACTGGAAATCCGCGAAGGCCGCGGCGTCGGCCCGAACAAGGACCATATCTTCCTGCACCTCGATCACATCGATCCCAAGGTGCTGGCCGAACGCCTGCCGGGCATTACCGAATCCGGCAAGATCTTTGCCGGCGTCGACCTGACCCGCCAGCCGCTCCCCGTGGTGCCGACCGTGCACTACAACATGGGCGGCATCCCCTGCGATTATCACGGCCGCGTGATGACGATCGGACCGGACGGCAATCCGGAAACCCCGGTGCCGGGCCTGTTCGCAGTCGGCGAAGCGGCCTGTGTTTCGGTCCATGGCGCCAACCGCCTCGGTTCCAACTCGCTGATCGACCTCGTCGTGTTCGGCCGCGCGACCGGCCACTACCTCAAGGAAAACATCAAGCCCGGCACGGCCCATGCCGAACTGCCCAAGGACAGTGCCGACCTGGCGCTGACCCGGCTTGACCACTTCCGCCACGCCAACGGCGGCTCGCCCACGGCCGAAGTGCGGACCGAAATGCAGCGCACGATGTCGATGCACGCCGCCGTGTTCCGCAATGATGAGCTGATGGCCGAGGGCAAGCAAAAGCTCGCCGCGACCTATGCGCGGATGGCCGACATCAAGGTCCACGACCGCTCGCTGATCTGGAACTCGGACCTGGTCGAAACGCTCGAGCTCGACAACCTGATCAGCCAGGCCGCCGTCACGCTGCACAGCGCCCACAACCGCAAGGAAAGCCGCGGCGCCCACGCGCACGAAGACTTCCCCGAGCGCGACGATGCCAACTGGATGAAGCACACCGCCGCCTGGTTCGATGGCTGGGGCGGCAAGGGCGGCTCGGTCAAGATCGACTACCGCCCGGTGCACGAATTCACGCTGACCGACGACGTCGAGTACATCAAGCCGAAGAAGCGGGTGTATTGAGTTGACCTGAAGCGATTGAAGGGGCCGGAGCGGTTAAACGTTCCGGCCCTTTTCATGTCCGGATCAGATGCGTTCCCAGGTCAACTGGTTGTAGCTTTTCGCATCCGGCGCGGTTTCGGTGGTCAGCGTCACCAGGTTTCCGGCAATCTTGACGTTGCGTACGAGGGTCCGGCCAATTTCGTCCGGCTGAAGTGAGCCGGTCACGAAATGACGGACCTGCTGCTTGGCTTCATCGACTTCGAACCGGCCGAAATAGCCATACCAAGTATCGGCTGCGGCAAGCCGCTCGGCGGATGAAAGCTCGTCCCAGCCTTTGGTCGTAACCGCTCGGGCCGAACCGATGTGCACGCACATCGTGCCATTCGGGATATAGGCAATCATGCCTGAATAGGGTCCGGGGCGGTTGTCCCAGACTGATCGGGCGCCGGTTGCCTTGTCGATCGTCACAGGCTCAAGCAGCTTCCAACTGCCGAGCAGGCGATCGCGCAGGCTTAAGGTCTTTGCGCCCAGTGACTGTGCGGCGAATGCTGCAGGCAATAAGGCCGAACCGACCAAAATCTGTCGTCTGTCCATGACTACCCCTCCTGTTGCTTTAAACGAAGCTTACGCCTGATCCCGGTCTGCACAACCGTTCATCTAGCCTTCATGTTTACATCCGTAGTCGATTACGTATGTAGACATCGAGGGGATGCGCCATGGCGGACGATAGCCCGCAGAACGAACGGATCAGCGAAGCCGAACAGGCGGTGATGGAGGCGCTGTGGGCGCGTTCGCCGCTGACGGCCAACGAGGTGGCCGATGCGGTTGCCCCGGCGCGGGGCTGGACGCTGGCCACGGTCAAGACGCTGCTCTCGCGCCTGGTCGCCAAGCAGGCGGTGGAAACCGCGCCCGATGGCAAGCGCTTCCTCTATTCGCCGCGCGTCGCCCGGGTCGATTTTGCCACGGGCGAATCGAAGCGGCTGGTTGACCGGCTGTTCGGCGGATCGGCTGCTGGCCTCTTCGCCCATCTGGCCGAAGCCGAAGCCCTGACCGACAAGGACCTGAACCAGATCGAAGCCCTGTTGAAGGAGCTGCGGAAATGATCTGGCTCACCGACACGCTCGTCACGACCGGTGCCTTGATTGCGCTGGTTCTGCTGATCCGCCGCCCGGTCTCGCGCCATTTCGGTCCGGGCATGGCCTACGCGCTGTGGGGCCTGCCGCTGCTGCGGCTGTTCCTGCCGCCGCTGGTCCTGCCGGCTGCGCCCGCGCCTGTGCCCGTTGCGGCCAGCGAGGTTGTGGTGGTGACCGATGCGGCCGCTGCCGCCGCACCACCTGCCCTGTCCTTCGCCTGGGTCGAGCCGCTGATGATCGGTCTGTGGCTGGCCGGGGTGGTTGGCTTCCTGGTCTGGCGGGCCCTGGGCTATCATGCGCTGCGCCGCGAGCTGCTGGCCGATGCTCGGCCGGTCGGCCAGGTCGAGGACATCCGCCTGGTCCAAACGCCTACCGCACCGACGCCGCTGGCCTTTGGCCTGACCGACAAGG
>JAJTFU010000071.1 GCA_021299075.1 Novosphingobium sp.
CTTGTTTTCGGGGTGATTGTAGGCGCGGCGCACGCCTTCATCGACCACTTCCTGCAGCGAACGGTCGCTGGCGAGGCGGCAGTTCTGGCCCCATTCGACGAAGACATTGACGATCCCGGTGTCCTGACAGATCGGGCGATGGCCTTCGGCACACATCCGGCTGTTGGTCAGGATCTGGGCAATCGCGTCCTTCGCCGCCGGGCCCTGTTCGGCCTGATAGGCTTCTCCCAGGGCGCGAATGTAGTCCATCGGGTGGAAATAGCTGATGAACTGGAGCGCGTCGGCAACGCTCTCGATCAGGTCTTCCTCGCGGATCGACACCATTTCGGTCATGGGGCAGGGTTCCTCGAACGGGTTGTTTGCGGGCGCCTTAGCCATGGAACAGGCCTCCCGTCAAAGCGCTTGGCGCGCGGCGGCGCTTCGCCTAGAAGCAAGGCGATTGCGGCACTGTGTTATTTGTGCAATACAGTCCGCGAGGAAGGGTTGAATCATGACTATCACTGCCGAGCGTCCGGGCACCGATCTTGCCGCCGCCCGCCGCGCGATGATTGACAGCCAGCTGCGCACCAGCGGCGTCAACGATCCTGCCGTACTCGAAGCCTTCGCCCGCGTACCGCGCGAAGATCACGTGCCCGCAGCTGCCCGCGCCCATGCCTATATCGACCGCGCCATTCCGCTGGGCGATGGCCACGCCCTGGCTGCCCCGCTGTTTCACGGACGCATGCTCGTCGAAGCCGGGCTCCGGGCCGAGGATAGCGTCCTGCTGGTCTCCTGCGGCAGCGGCTATCTGGCCGCGCTGCTGGAAGGACTGGTGGCCAAGATCACCTCGGTCAGCGCAGCCGATGCCGCCGCCGGCAAGGCGAAAGGCAGCTACAGCCTGGTGCTGATCGACGGGGCGATCGAACAATTGCCCGATGCCCTCGCCGCCCGGCTTGAAGACGCTGGTCGACTGGTAACGGGCCTTGTCGAACGCGGGGTGACGCGTCTTGCAACCGGCCGCAAGGCCGCCGGGGCTGTGGCATTGCTGCCGCTGGCCGAGATGGGAATCCCGGTGCTGGCCGAATTTGCCGCACCGAAACGGTGGAGCTTCTGAGCATGGCCAAGCGGCTTGGGCGGGCAATCCTGCTGGCGGGAATCGGGCTGGCAGCAGCCCCGGCCCTCGCCGACGATCTGCGCGAGGCGCTGGTCATGGCTTACAATACCAACCCGAACCTGCAGGCGGCGCGTGCCCAGCAGCGCGCAGTCGATGCCGGGGTGCCGATCGCCCGCTCGGCCGCCCTGCCGACACTCAGCGGCGCTGCCGCACACACCGAATTCGTCAAGCGCTCGGCCTCCACGCCCGGCGGTCCGCTCGGCGGGCCGGAACGCGCGACCAGCGCAGACCTGACCGCAGGCATGCCGCTCTATGCTGGCGGAGCAATCAAGAATTCGATCAGCGCCGCCAAGACCCGCGTCGAAGCCGGCCGCGCCGATCTCCGCGCAACTGAAACCGAAGTCTTCGCTCAGACCGTGGCCGCTTACATGGACGTGATCCTGGGCCAGGCGGTAGTTGGGCTCAACAAGGGCCAGGTCGGCGTGTTGGAGGTTAACCTTCAAGCCACCCGTGACCGGTTCGAAATCGGCGACCTCACCCGCACCGACGTTGCGCAGTCGCAAGCTCGTCTCAGCCTCGCCCGCGGCCAGGCCCGCTCGGCCGAGGCCCAGTTGGTGGCAGCACGCGAGCGCTACATCGCAGTGGTCGGCAAGGAACCGGTCAACCTCCAGTCACCGCCGCCGCTAGCGGGGCTGCCAGCCGATGTCGAAACCGCTGTGCAGGTTGCGCTTGATTCGAACCCGGACCTGATCGCCGCGCGTCAGCGCAGCAAGGCTGCAGGCTTTGACACCGCCGCCTCGGGCGCCGGACGCCTGCCGCGCGTCAGCGTCTTCGCCGGGGCAGACTATACCGATTACCACGGCACGCTGGGTGGTGGTTCACCACTGGTCAACCAGTCGACGACGACAGGTCAGGCTGGCGTGCGAGCGTCAATTCCATTGTTCCAGGGCGGCCTTCCCGCCGCCCAGCGCCGTCAGGCCCAGGCCCGCGAAGGCGCAACGCTGGAACAGGAAATCGCGATCGAACGCCAGGTCATCTCTGGCGTCCGCGCCGCCTATGCCAGCTGGCAGGCCAGCCGCGAGATCATCGAATCCTCGCAGTCGGCAGTCGATGCCGCCAAGCTCAGCCTTGAAGGCGTGAAGGCCGAGAACACGGTCGGCAACCGCACGATCCTCGATATCCTGAATGCCGAGCAGGAACTGCTCAACGCCCAGGTCCAGCTCGTTACCGCACAGCGCAATTCCTACGTTGCCGGGTTCAACCTGCTGGCGGCCATGGGTAAGGCCGAGGCGCGCGATCTGGCGCTTGAGGGTGGCGCGCTCTACGATCCGGTCGCCAATTATGACCGTGTCTCCGGCAACATCTGGGACTGGGCCAGCGATCCCGCTCCCAAGCCCCAGTCCACGCGGACCGTTGACACCAAGGCCCAGGACGGGACAGTAACCTCGAAGTGATTCTGTCCCGCACCGGGACGAATGGGGGTAAGGGCCATGCGCCAGTCCGGTGAACCGTCGGTCGAGGAAATCCTGGATTCGATCAAGCGCGTGATCGCGCGCGACAATCGCGCCGATGCCGCGGTTGAGCGCAAAGAGCGCACCGAACGCGGAATCAAGGCTGCTGAGGCCGAGGCTGAAGACGACGTGTTCGAACTCGATGCTGCCGCCGAACTGGTGGACGAGGACGCCGACGAAGCCCCGCTCCTGCCTGAAAGCACTGCCAGCTCGATGCGCGAATCGATCGCCGCGCTGGCCATGCTGGCTGAACCCGGCGCCGTGCCGCAGATCGTCCGCTCGGGCGAAACCTCGCTTGAAGGGCTGACGCGCGAACTGCTGCGTCCGGCGCTGGCCGAATGGCTCGACAAGAACCTGCCGCCGCTGGTTGAGCGGATGGTCGCCGCCGAAATCGCCCGGATCGTCGGCAAGAAGGGCTAAGGCCCTGCCTGATTCCAACGAACTCGAAACGGCTGAACGCACCCTGGCGCGGCTCGGCGGGTTCGACACCCGCTGGCAGATCTTCCTCTGCGCCGATCCGGAAGAGCCCAAGTGCTGCGATCGGGCCAAGGGCCACGAGGCCTGGCTATTCCTGAAGAAGCGGCTCGGCGAACTGGGCCTGGGCGGCCACACCGGGGTGCTGCGCAACAAGGTGGGGTGTCTGCGGGTCTGTGCGGCCGGGCCCGTGGCCGTGGTCTGGCCGGGACCGACCTGGTATCATTCCTGCACACCGCCGGTGCTCGAGCGGATTATCCAGGAACACCTGATCGGCGGGGTTCTGGTGGCCGAGTACCAACTGAACCCGCCCGCCTGAACCGCGTTACGTCCGGTCGTCGATCGATTCGTCGTGCCCGGTGCCGCTCGACAGGAACAGCAACGCCATCAGCGCCACGGTCAGCATGATCACCCCTGCAATCCCCAGCACGGTGGCGATGTAGAGGTGGATCGAGGGCAGCCCGAATTCCCAGGCCAGGTAAGCGATGGTCACCAGGCAGACCGCCAGCGTCACCAGGCTCCAGCGCTTCAGCAACCGCTTGTAGCGCGACCAGGCGATTGCGGCGATCTCTGGATTGTCGAGCGGGGAGCGGGTCATCGCCGCCGCCTTTGCGCCTCTGCCTGCGCCGGCGCAAGTGGACGTTAGTCCCGGACTCGCCAACCGGCCTGCTTCATGGCATCCTCACAGGTCTAGAGGGGAGTATGCCATGACTATTGCCCGCCTGACCGAGGGGCGCAGCGGCCCCATCATCTCCATCGACGCCAGCGCCAGCGTGCGCGAAGCAGTGGCCCTGTTGGCCGAAAAGCGGATCGGCGCCCTGCCGGTGATGCAGGGCGGGGCGATTGCGGGGATCTTTTCCGAACGCGACGTGGTCTATGGCCTTGCCCAGAACGGACCAGCCATGCTGGATGGTCCGGTGGGCGCGGTGATGACCGCCCCGGTGATCTCGGTCGATCCGCAGACCGACGTGCTCGATGCCCTGGGGCTGATGACCCGCCGCCGCATTCGCCACCTACCAGTGGTGCAAGGGGGGGCGATGGTAGGCTTCATCTCGATCGGCGACCTGGTGAAGTACCGGATCGAACGGATCGAATCCGAAGCCCAGGCGATGCGCAGCTATATCCAGAGCGCCTGAACCGCACGCAGCCTTGCGGGTAGGCCCGGCGCGGCTTACATCAGGAGCATGGACGCTCCCACAATGACTCTCAGCCCCTCGGCAGCCGCGCGGATTGCGCTGATTGCCGAGAAGCAAGGCAAGCCCGCCGCGCTACGGCTGGCGGTTGAGGGTGGCGGCTGTTCCGGCTTCCAGTACCGCTTTGGTCTGGCCGAGAGCATCGAGGAAGATGACCTGGTGGTCGAGACCGACGGCGTGAAGCTGGTGGTCGATCCGGTCAGCCTCGACCTTGTGGCAGGTAGCATTGTCGATTTCGTCGATTCGCTCGGCGGCTCGGCCTTCAAGGTAGAGAATCCACTGGCCGCTGCCGGCTGCGGCTGCGGTTCCAGCTTCGCCGTCTGAATTCCTGATGCGCATCGCCAGCTTTAACATCAATGGGATCAAGGCCCGTTTGCCGCGCCTCCTCGAATGGCTGGAAGAAACGCGGCCCGCCGTCGCTTGCCTGCAAGAGATCAAGATCCAGGATGAGGGCTTTCCTGCCGCCGAGTTCGAAAAGATCGGCTACCATGCGGTGTGGCACGGCCAGAAGGGCTTTAACGGCGTCGCCGTGCTGGCCGACGGCACCAGGCCGCAGGTGGTCCAGCAGGGCCTGCCCGGCGATCCGACGGACGAACACGCCCGCTATCTTGAGGTCGAGGTGTTCGACACGCGGATCGCCAACATCTACCTGCCCAACGGCAATCCGCAGCCCGGCCCGAAGTTCGACTACAAGCTAGCCTGGATGGAGCGCCTGCGCGCGCGGATGCGGACGATCATGGCCGAGGAAGTGCCGGCTGTGGTGCTGGGCGATTACAACGTGATCCCGACCGACCGCGATGTCTGGGCTCTGAAGGCCATGGCTGACGACGCGCTGATGCAGCCTGAATCGCGGGATGCCTATATGCGGTTGCTGGCCGATGGCTGGACCGACGCGATTGCGACACACAATCCCGCCGGCGGGGTCTGGACCTTCTGGGACTATCAGGCCGGTGCCTGGCAGCGTGACCACGGCTTCCGCATCGACCATGCGCTGCTTTCACCCGAACTGGCGGACCAGCTCAAGGCTTGCGGCGTCGACAAGGAATATCGCGGCCGCGAGAAAGCCAGCGACCACGCCCCGGTGTGGATCGAACTCCACCCGGCGGACTGACAGAAGAAGGGGGGCCGCAGCCCCCCAACCCAATCAACGATAGAACACGTGGTTGTCGACCCGCGCCATGCGAGTCAGCCGCCAGCCGGGGCTGACATAGGCGGCGTGGAAGAACAGCGCGCCTTCAACCGGGCTGCGCCAGGTGCCTTCGTGGGCGATCTGGGCGATCGCAACGGCATTCTTCCACTGGCGGGCATTGCGGGCACCGGTCGGCAGGCTGTTGCCGCGGACGAACGAGAACTGCGAGGGCTGGAACACCACGCCGCAGTACGAATCCGGGAAGCGGCCCGATTTGGAGCGCGCCACGATCACGCGGCCAACGGCAAGCTGGCCGGCGAGCGATTCACCCTTGGCTTCGTGATAGATCGCAGCGGCCAGGCAGTTGAGCTCACGCGAGAGCTCAGTCGGCTGCGGCTGCAGTGCGACCATTTCCGCCAAAGTGGCGACGCGCGGTGCTTCTTCGACAGTCGCTGCGCCATCCGCCTGCTCAGCTTCGGGCTGGAGCGGCTGGATTACCGGCTGGTAAATGGTGGGGGTTGCTGGTTCCGTAATTGCGGCGGGCTTGAGGGGCTCCGCGGCCGCGCCCGAACCATCGGCGCTGACGAGAATCATCGTAGCAGTGGCCACGACAGCAAGAGCGCTGGCGCGGTTAAGCTTGGTACTGTTCAAAATGCGGCGCATTCGTCCGTCTTATTGGGCGGTGGACGCACCTGGCGCAGGATGGGACGGGAGCGGAAAGACCTGGATCGGACTGCCCCCGGCCGGAAAACCTGCCGGTTGTCCCCCGTCTGCGTGCTAGCGTGAATGGCCTTAACGCCCCTCGCGCCGCCTGCGCACAAACAAAGGTCCGGCCCCTTCTTTCCGCAGTGCAGCAAAGTCAATCTGGCGTTCAGGTTATTCCGATGAACCGTTCACCATTCGCGATATCCAGTTCGACAATCCACAGGTCGGGGTCCTGGCTCCCCCGGCGCGTCAGCCATTCATCAAGTTCACCGCGGATTTCCGGGTTTTCCCGGCGTGCGAGGGTCCAGGCGCGGTGGCCATCGGGTTGCGGCAGCCGTTCATATACCCGCGCATTGGTGCCGCGTTCGGTCAGGACGACAAGGATTGTCCCGGCATCGCGTTCACCTTTTTGCAGCACGCTGGCAAAGCCGCCTTCGGCTCCGGCGCGGCGGATCAGCGCCCCTACCTCAAGGTGCGCGGGCAGGCGCGGCTCGGCGCTCAGCCTGCTGCCGCCTGCATTGCGGCGGCATAGCCGGGCAAGCCCGACAGCGCGATCCGGCTGCGCATGAAAGTGCCCGTGCCGCGGCCGATCTCTTCGCCCTCGGCATCGACCAGCCGGCTTTCCGCCACCAACACGCGCTTGCGGCCTGAAACCCAGCGGCCTTCGGCGATCACCCGGCCGGCGCGGACCGGCTTGGTGAAGTGCAGGTTGAAAGCAGTGGTGAGCAGGAAGCGGTCAGTGATCAGGGTATTGGCGGCATAGAAGGCCGCATCGTCGAGCATCTTGAAATAGATCGTACCATGCGCCGCGCCGGCGGCGTGGAAACAGCTTTCATCAATGTCGAAGGCAATCCGCGCCGCACCCTCGCCAGTGATGGTCAGTTGCGAGGCGAACAGACGGTTGACCGGAGCCGAGGCATAAAGACTTTCGAGCGCGCGCCAATGCAGTGCAGCGCCGCTGGCCATGCCGCCAGGCCCAGAATCAGGCAGCGTCGCGGTCGATGACATTTGCAAGCAGCGCGTAAAGCGCTTCGGCCCCCGGCGCTTCGGCCAGGGCCGTGTGCATGGCTTCGTCGCGCATCATCCGGCTGATCGCGGCGAGCGCGTGAAGGTGCGCCGCTCCGGCGGATTCGGGCGAGAGCAGGCCGAACACCATGCTGACGGGCATGCCATCGGCGGCATCGAACGCGACCGGGGCTTCGAGCCGCAGGAACACCGCCACCGGACGTGGTAGCCCAAGCAGGCGGGCATGGGGAATCGCCACGCCGCGGCCAAAGCCGGTGCTACCCAGCCGCTCACGTTCCTCAATCCGTTCGAGCACGAGCACCGGATCGAGGCCATAGACCCCGGCGAATCGCCGCGCGAGCTGATCCAGAATGGCCTGCTTGCTGTCTGCAGCAATCGTGCCGACAGCATCAGGCGAGAGCGTGAAAAGTCCGGTCATGGCAATGGGATATGTCCGAAACACAGGTTGCTTGGCACGGCCAAGGGGCAAGGGCGGCGGAAATCGCGTCCGCACCATCAACCCCTCACCCTCACCAAAGGTTGCGGCGGCCCATAGCCCCTTGTTCAGGAAGGTTCAACCCACCCAATCGAGCCGTCACCGCGGCGGTAAACCATGTTGTGCTTGCCCGTTCCGGCATTCTTGAACAGCAGCGCGTTGGTGTTGCGCAGATCGAGCATCATCACCGCGTCCGAAACGGTCGCCTCGGGCACGTCGACGCGCGTTTCGGCGATCACCACCGGAGCATCGGCGGTCACTTCCTCGATCTCGGCGTCGGGCTCGACAAAGACGGTATAGGCCGCCTCTTCCGCCTTCATCGCGTGGGCGGCTTCCTCGTGCCGGTCCTTCAGCCGGCGCTTGTAGCGGCGTAGCTGCTTGTCGATCTTTTCTGCGGCCTGATCGAAGGCGACATGGGCATCGTGCGCGATGCCGGCACCCTTCAGCACCAGACCCTGCATCACATGGGTGACGATATCGGCGCGGAAGGCTCCAGCCGGGGCGCGATTGAAGGTGATCGTCGAGGACAGCGCGCGGGAGAAGTACTTGCCGACAATCCCGGACAGCCGTTCCTGGGCATGGGCCTGAAGCGCCTCGCCGGTGTCGATCTGGTGGCCGGAAACGCGGATATCCATAAGAGTTCTCCTTCGTATTTGTCCGACCTGCTCACGTTCGCCAGAGCGGCTCCTTGAGCGTGTCGAGAAACTGGGTGTGCGCGGCCAGCTCTGCCTCGCTGGGTGCATGGGGCCGCGCGGCGCGGAACGGCCGCTCGCGCTGCAGGCGGGCAATCGGTTCGGCGAGATCGGCGCCGGTGTTGTCGACGGCCAGCTGCAGCCCGATCTGGCGGCCGC
>JAJTFU010000072.1 GCA_021299075.1 Novosphingobium sp.
AGTTCGCCGCCGTTAAGCACCATCCGCACAAACTGCGCATAGTCGGGCGCAGTCGAAGTGATCCCGCCGCCGCCGCCATCGAACTCGCCGCCGCCAAGGTAGATGTCGACGGGCGACAGCGCACCGCCTGCGCGGACATGAACGCGCGCCGCATCGGCGGGCAGCGCAGCGCGGAAAGCGGTCTGGTTCATGCCCAGCGGCGCGAACAGGTTGGCGGTGAGGTAATCGTTGAGCCGCTCACCCGTCACCGCCTCGATCGCCAGGCCGACCCAGTCGGTCGCGACCGAGTATTCCCAGCGGTCGCCCGGATCGAACATCAGCGGCATGGTCACCGCAGCGCGCGTGCCGGGCGTAGGCATCCCGATCGCGCCGAAATATTGCAGCACTTCGGGGTGGACGAAAAAGTAGCCTAGGCCCGCGGTGTGCGTCAGCAGGTGGCGCAGGGTGATCGCGCGTGCGGCGGGTCGCAATTGCGGCTTCCCGTCAGCATCGAACCCGGTCAGCACTTGCGGATTGGCCAGTTCGGGCAGCAGCGCACCGACATCGGCGTCAAGTTCCAGCCGTCCCTGCTCGACCAGCTGCATCGCGCCAGCCGAAACCAGCGCTTTGGTCATCGAGGCAATCTGGCAGACGGTATCGAGCTGCATCGGCGCGCCGCTGCTGACATCGGCGTGGCCCAACGCTTCGGCGTGGCGAATGCCGTCGCGGTCAACGATCAGGCCGACGGCTCCGGGAAGTTGGGCTTCGGCAAAGGCGGCGGCGAAAGGTGTGGTCTGGCTCATGGGCGGTAACGCTAGCGAGGCCGATGGCGAAGGGGAAGTATCATTGCAGCGGGTCGGCGGGACGAGTAGGACGCGGGCGATGACCGTCACCACACGCTTCGCCCCTTCGCCCACCGGCACGCTCCACGTCGGCAATGTCCGCACGGCGCTGCATAACTGGCTGCTGGCGAAGCAGGCCGGCGGGCGTTTCCTGCTGCGGATCGACGATACCGACAAGGAACGCAGCCGCGAGGAATATGTCGAGGCGATCCGGGCCGATCTGGCCTGGCTGGGGCTGGTGCCTGACGGCGAGGAACGCCCGTCGGCCCGGTTCGAAATCTACGAGCGCGCGTTTCAGAAGCTGATCGCCGCGGGGCGGGTCTATCGCTGCTATGAGACCGCGCAGGAGCTGGAGCTTAAGCGCAAGGTCCTGCTCGGCCGCGGGCTGCCGCCGATCTATGACCGCGCCGCGCTCAAGCTGACCGAGGCCGATCATGCGGCGAAGGCGGCGGCGGGCGAACGGCCGCACTGGCGTTTCCTGCTCAATCACGACCAGCCGATCGAATGGGTCGACGGCATTCGCGGGCCCCAGCACTTCGATCCGCGGCAGATGTCCGACCCGGTGGTGCGCCGCGCCGATGGCTCGTGGCTCTACATGCTGCCCTCGGCGATCGACGATATCGACATGGGGATCAGCCACGTGCTGCGCGGTGAGGATCACGTCTCCAACACCGCCACCCAGGTGCAGATGTTCACGGCGCTCGGCGCCGCGCCGCCCCGCTTCGCGCACGAGGCGCTGCTGGTTGGCAGCGAGGGCAAGCTTTCGAAGCGGCTGGGTTCGCTCGGGCTGGCCGAACTGCGCGAAAGCGGGATCGAGCCGCAGGCGCTGATCGCGCTGCTGGCCCGGCTCGGCACCTCCGATCCGGTCGATCCGGCGCTCGATGCGACGGACCTGGCGGCCAGCTTCAACCTCGCCCATTTCGGCCGCGCGCCGGCCCGCTTCGACGAGGCCGAGCTGGCCCGCGTCAACGCCGCGATCATCCACCGCCTACCCTATGCAGCAGTGGCCGCGCGCCTGCCCGCCGGAATGGACGAAGCGGCCTGGGCCACGATCCGTCCCAACCTGTCGCGGCTGTCCGAAGCGGCCGACTGGTGGCAGGTGGTGACCGGGCCGATCGAAGCACCGGCGCAGTCGGATGAGGACCGCGCTTACCTGGCGACTGCAGCCGACGTGCTCCAAGCAGTGGGCGCTGACTGGGCCGCGCTGACTGGCGCGCTCAAGGAGCGGACCGGGCGCAAGGGCAAGCCGCTGTTCCTGCCGCTGCGCCAGACGCTGACCGGGCAGGATCACGGGCCGGAAATGGCCGCGCTGCTGCCGCTGATCGGCCAGGACGCCGCACTGGAGCGGCTGCGCGCGGCCGTCTAAGCCGCGATCTCCACCGCTTGTTCGTCGGCCGCCTCCAGCAGCCGCTTCTCAACTGACTTCAGTCGCTGGACGCCGTCGACCTTTTCGCCCAACAGGTCGGTGACGTAGAAGGTATCGACCGCGCGCTCGCCATAGGTGGCGATATGGGCGGAATGGACGATCAGTTTGCCTTCAAACAGCGCGCGGGCCAGCTGGCTGAGCAGCGCGGGGCGATCGCGCGCGTTGACTTCGACCACGGTGAAGCGGTTGCTGGCCTGATTGTCGAACTCCACGCGCGGACGGACCTCGAAGGCATGGGCGCGCGGGCGGGCGAGCGGGCGCGCGGCGAGCTGCGGTACCAGTTTGGTCTTCCCGCCCAGTGCATCGCCGATCATCGTCTTGATCCGGGCGAGCTGGCCCGCTTCCGAGAAGGGCCGGCCGAGCGGATCCTGGACCAGGAAGTTGTCGACCGCCGTGCCGTTGCGCGCGGTGTGAATGCGTGCGTCGATGATGTTGCCGCCGGCCAGGTGGATGCCCCCGGCGATGCGGTAGAACAGCCCCGGGTGGTCAGCGGCGATGACGGTCACCAAGGTGGCCCCGCGCGCGGCGTAGTATTCGGTGTGAACGTCGAGCGCCTTGCCGGCGGCGGCATCAAGCTGGATCAGGTTCATCGCGATGATGTCATCCGGCTCGGCGATCCAGTAGGCATCGCTCAGCTGCTTGCCGGCCGACTTGACCAGGCCGGCGCGCTTGCCCAGCAGTTCAGCCACGGCCGCCTGCTTGGCGGCGATCCGCTCGGCCCGGCCGTGCTGGACATGGCCGAGCCGCAGCCGTTCCTCGGCCGCTTCGTAAAGCACGTGGATCAGCTGCCGCTTCCAGCCGTTCCACACGCCGGGCCCGACCGCGCGGATATCGACGATGGTCAGCAGGCTGAGCAGCCGCAGCCGCTCGATCGACTGCACCTGGGCAACGAAATCGGTGATCGTCTTCCAGTCGGCCAGGTCGCGCTTGAAGGCGGTTGCGCTCATCGCCAGGTGGTTGCGGACCAGCCAGGAAACCAGCTCGGTCTCCTTCTCGTCCAGCCCGAAGCGCGGGCACAGCTTCAGCGCCACCTCGGCCCCCAGCACCGAATGATCGCCGCGCCGGCCCTTGGCGATATCGTGCAGCAGCACCGAGGCATACAGCGCGCGGCGGTTGACGATCTTGTGGACCAGCGCGGTGGCCAGCGGATGATCCTGCTTCATCTCGCCGCGCTCGATCCGGGCGAGCAGGCCGATCGCGCGGATGGTATGTTCGTCGACGGTGTAGTGGTGGTACATGTCGAACTGCATCTGCGCGTTGACCCGGCCGAAATCGGGCACGAACCGGCCAAACACCCCGGCCTCGTTAAGCCAGCGCAGCGTGTTCTCGGGATCGTGGCGGCTGGTAAGCAGGTCAAGGAACAGGGCATTGGCGCGCGGGTCCTTGCGCAGCGGATCGATCAGCCGGGCATCGCGCACGGCCAGGCGCATCGCCTCGGGATGCAGCTCCAGCCCGTGGACATCGGCCAGGACAAAGATCTCGAGCAGCCGGACCGGGTCCTCGGCAAACCAGCCGTCACCCGGCACGTTGATCCGCCCGCCAAACACCGGATAACCGCTGACCATCCGCGGCCGCGCGCGGAAACCGGCGAGCAGCCCGCGCGGCTGCTTCTTGCCCGATTGCTCTTCCAGCTGGGCCAGGAACAGCCCTGTCAGGTGACCGACGGTTTTCGCCTGAAGGAAGAAGTACTGCATGAACCGCTCGACCGAGCTCTTGCCCGGACGGTCGGCGAATTGCATTCGTGTCGCGACTTCGCGCTGCAGGTCAAAGGTCAGCCGGTCTTCGGCGCGGCGGGTGATGGTGTGAAGGTGGCAGCGGACCGCCCAGAAGAAGTCCTCGGCCCGCCGGAACTTGCGGTACTCGGCCGGGGTCAGCAGGCCGACCGTGACCAGCTCCGAGCTGTCGCGCACCTTGTGGAGGTACTTGCCGATCCAGTAGAGCGTGTGGAGATCGCGCAGACCGCCCTTGCCCTCCTTCACATTGGGTTCGACGACATAGCGGCTGTCGCCCAGCCGCCGGTGGCGTTCGTTGCGCTCGGCCAGCTTTTCGGTGATGAAATCGCGCTCGGTCCCGGCCACCACTTCGGCGCGGAAGCGGGCCTGGGCCTCGTCGAACAGGGCCTGGTCGCCCCAGACATAGCGCCCTTCGAGCAGGGCCGTGCGGATCGTCAGATCGCCGCGCGCCATCCGCACCATCTCGTCGAGCGAGCGGCTGGAGTGGCCGACCTTGAGCCCCAGGTCCCACAGGAAATAGAGGATTGCCTCGATCACCTGCTCGCACCACGGGGTCTGCTTGATTGGGGTCAGGAAGGCGATGTCGACATCGGAATGTGGCGCCATCTCGCCGCGGCCATAGCCGCCAACCGCCATAAGGGTCAGCCGTTCGCCGGCCGAGCGATTGCCCGAGGGGTAGATGGCGGCGATCACGTGATCGTGGATCACCCGCACCAGCTGATCGATCAGGAAAGCCTGGGCCTCGGCGCAGTCATGCCCGGCGCTGGGCTTTTCGGCGAGGCGGCAGGCGATCTCGGCCCGGCCGGCGGCCAGGGCGCCGCGCAGCGCCTCGACCACCGCGGGCCGGGCCGCGGCCCCGCCCTTTTCGGCCACCAGATCGGCAATCGCCCCCGCCAGCGCGCGGCGGTCCACGATCGCGCGCTGGTCGGGGATGCTGGTCCGGCTCAAGCCGTGCTCTTCTGCTCGCTTTCCCACACCGTCAGGTAACGGGCCTTGAGCGTGCGCTTGTCAACCTTTTCGGTGCCGAGGCGTGGCAGGGTTTCGTTTTCCTGCCACAGCCGCACCGGCACCTTGAAGGCGGCGATGTTGGCTTTCAGGAACTCGCGCAGCTCCTCCTCGGTCAGGGTTTCGCCCTCTTTGGCCAGGAAGACGCCGGTTGGCAGTTCGCCAAAGCGCTCGTCCGGCATGCCGAAGACGCTGCATTCCGAGATCTTGGGATGGGCGTAGATCGCCTGCTCCACCTCGATGCAGCTGATGTTTTCGCCGCCGCGGATGATGATGTCCTTCTTGCGGTCGACGATATAGAGGTAGCCATCCTCGTCGAGGTAACCCAGGTCGCCGGTGCGGAAGAACCCGTCGGGCATGATCGCCGATTGGGTGGCCTCGGTGTTGTTCCAATAGCCCAGGAAGTTGCAGATCGAGCGGATCGACACTTCGCCGATCTCGCCGGCCGGCAGGCAGTGGCCGTCATCATCCAGAATGCCAATCTCGACCAGCGGCTTTGAGGCCGTGCCGGTCGAACCGGGCTTGGCGATATAGTTCTCGTTGAAGTTGCCGCAGCCCACGCCGTTGGTTTCGGTCAGGCCATAGCCCAGCAGCGGGAAGGCGTTGGGCAGTTCCTCGCGGATCTTCTTGACGTGATCGACCGGGCGCGGCGCGCCGCCGGCGGCAAAGGCCGTGCAGCTCGACAGGTCGTACTCGTGGCGGTTCGGGTGGCTGGCGATTTCGAAGCTCATCAGCGGCACGCCGACGAAGTAGGAGACCTTTTCCTTCTCGATCAGCCGCATCGCCTCTTCAGCATTCCACTTGGGCATCAGCACCAGCTTGCGGCCGATCGCGAAGGACTGGAGGAACAGCGGCACTTCGCCGGTGACATGGAACAGCGGCACATTGACCAGACTGCACGGCTGGCTGCTGGGCGCCTCACCCTTCGAGCCGAGGTAAGTGAAGACCATCAGCGTCTGGGCGGCATAGTTCATCGTGCCCTGCACGACGCCGCGGTGGTCGCTGTAGGCGCCCTTCGACTGGCCGGTCGAACCAGAGGTGTAGAGGATCGTCGCCAGGTCATCGCCGGTCAGTTCCGGCAAGGCCGTGTCTGCACCGCCGCTATGGGCCAGCAGTTCCGACAGGCCTTCCTGCCAGGCGCAGTCATGCCGGAAGGTCACCAGCTTCCCCGGGTAGGACTGGCCATTCAGCCGCTCGCCGCGCTGGGCATCGACCAGGGTAATGGTGCAGCCGGCCAGCTCGATCCCGCCGGCCAGCTCCTCGCCGGTCCACCAGCCGTTGAGCAGGGTGGCGCAGCCGCCCGCCATCAGCACGCCCATATAGGCAATGATCCAGTTGGCCGAATTGCGCGCGGCGATCCCGATCCGGTCACCCTTCTGCACGCCGTGCCCGGCGACCAGCCCGCCGGCGACGGTGCGCGCGGCGGCATAGATCTGGTTGAAGGTCAGCCGGATCTCGCCATCGACGATGAATTCGGCCTCACCGTGCTGGGCACAGTAATGCGCGAAATAGTGCGACAGCGCCGGCGGCGCGTTCTTGAGCATTGGCAGGTGCCGGCCAAACCGTTCGATCTCGACTGTTTCCAGCGGAGCTCCGGGGGCAGTCAGCGCGGCGATGACACTGTTCAGTGCATTGTCGAGTTCACTCGGCATGCGACATCCTTATCCTCATGTTGAGGGACGCCCCCCGTCCTGGCGTCCGCGCCGGGTTTGTTTCCCGGCTTCGTCTGTGCCAGAAGGCCGCGCGTCGGGCGCAACGGAATCTCTTCTCGCTGCGCCCATTTAGGGAGTTCATTGCGTGCTGTCACTAGCGCTTGCCGCCGCGGCCGGAGCCGAACCGATTCATTGGGTGGACCTGGGGCTCAAGCCCTACCTGTTTGAAATCGGCTCATTCCAGCTCAGGTGGTACAGCCTGGCCTATCTGGGCGGCATCCTGCTGGGCTACTGGCAGCTTGCCAGGATGATCAAGGCGCCAGGCGCGCCGATGGCGCAGCGGCACCTGGATGACCTGTTCTTCTACTGCACCCTGGGCATCATCCTGGGCGGCCGGCTCGGTTACGCGACCTTCTATGCGCCCGAACTCTGGGCCAATCCGCTGGATCTGCTGAAGCTGTGGAACGGCGGGATGAGCTTCCACGGCGGGCTGATCGGCACGGCGGTGGCCATGGCCTGGGTCGCCTGGCGCGGCGGGCTCAATTTCCTGCGCGTGGCAGACTATGTCTGCGTGGTCGTGCCCTTCGGCATGCTGTTCGGCCGCCTTGCCAACTTCGTGAATGGCGAGCTGTGGGGCCGCGTTGCCGAAAGCCCGATCGCCTGGGCCATGGTCTTCCCGGGCGCCGGGCCTTACGCGCGCCACCCCAGCCAGCTTTATCAGGCGGGCCTTGAAGGCTTGCTGATGATTATCGTGATGCTGCTGCTGTTCTGGAAGACCAATGCCCGCTTCCGCCCCGGACTGCTCGGCTCGGTCTTTGCCGTGGGCCTGGGTCTCAGCCGCTTCGTTGCCGAGTATTTCCGCGAGCCGGACGCGCAGCTCAGCGAATTTGCCCTGCGCACCGGCCTTTCCATGGGGCAATGGCTGACGATCCCGCTGGTGCTGGTCGGTCTGGTCTTCCTGGTGCGCGCGCTGGTGCGTCAGCCGCTGGGCAGCGCCAAGGCCTGATCCGGTGAGCGCGGCAGGGGGGGAAAGCCTGGCGGCGATCTTTCGTCGCCTGATCGCCAGCACCGGGCCGATCAGCCTGATGCACTATATGGGCGAGGCGAACGCGCGCTACTATGCCAGCCGTGATCCGCTGGGCAGCGCCGGCGATTTCGTCACCGCGCCCGAAATCAGCCAGATGTTCGGCGAGCTGATCGGGCTGTGGCTGGCCGATATGTGGATCAACGCCGGACGCGAGGAGACGGTCCACTACGTCGAGCTTGGCCCTGGTCGCGGCACCCTGGCGCGCGATGCGCTGCGCGCCGCCAAGCGCTATGGGTTGGAACCCTCGATCCACCTGGTCGAAGCCTCGACCGCGCTGCGCGATGTGCAGCTGGCGACCGTGCCGGGCGCGCAGTGGCATCACGACCTTTCGACCATTCCCGCCTATGGCCCGGTGCTGGTCGTCGCCAACGAGTTCCTCGATGCCCTGCCGGTGCGGCAGCTGGTCAAGACGCCGGACGGCTGGCGTGAGCGGATGGTCGTGCCCGATGGCGATCGCTTTGTCTGCGTTGCCGGGCCGCAGCCGATGGACCCGGCCGTGCCGGAAAGCCGCCGCGATGCGCCCGAAGGCACGATCTATGAACTGTGCCCCGGCGCAGCGGCGACGGTTTACGAGGTGGCCGGGCGCTTGAAGGAGCAAGGCGGCGCGGCCCTGTTCATCGACTATGGCCATGACGTGCCGGGCGATGGCTCGACCCTGCAAGCCGTGCGCGCGCACCTCAAGGTCGATCCCTTCGTCAATCCGGGAGAGGCGGACCTGCCAAGGACCGCTTGATCGGCGAAGGGCAGATGGGGCTGCTGTTCAAGGTGATGGGCCTGGCCGCGCCGAACTGGCCCGGCGGGGCTGGCTTCGTGGGTTAATTTCAACCGTAACCGGTTTGCGATAATCCGGCGGCTTGCTATGGCTGGCCGCAAGAGGAGACCCCATGCGCGCTACCCCCGATTTCGATTTCGCCCTGACCGAAAGCGCCCAGATGATCCGCGAGGTCACGGCCCGCTTCGCTGACGAGCAGATCGCGCCGCTGGCGGCGAAGGCCGATGCCGAAGACTGGTTCCCGCGCGCCGAGCTGTGGCCGGCGATGGGCGAACTGGGCTTGCACGGGATCACGGTGGAAGAGGAATGGGGCGGGCTGGGCCTGGGCTATCTCGACCATGTGATCGCGGTCGAGGAAGTCAGCCGGGCCTCGGCCTCGATCGGCCTGTCCTACGGCGCGCACTCCAACCTCTGCGTCAACCAGATCCGCCGCTGGGGCAATGACGAGCAGAAGGCGAAGTACCTGCCCGGGCTGATTTCGGGCGAACACGTCGGCAGCCTCGCCATGTCTGAGGCCGGGGCCGGGTCGGACGTCGTCTCGATGAAGCTCAAGGCCGATGCGGTCCAGGGCGGCTATGTCCTCAACGGCACCAAGTTCTGGATCACCAACGCGACCTACGCCGATACCCTGGTGGTCTATGCCAAGACCTCGCCCGAGGCTGGCTCGAGAGGGATCACCGCCTTCCTGATCGAAAAGGGCGATGAAGGCTTCAGCATCGGCCAGAAGATCGACAAGATGGGCATGCGCGGCAGCCCCACGGCCGAGCTGGTCTTCAACGACTGCTTCATTCCCGAAGAGCGGATCATGGGCCCGCTCCACGGCGGCGTTGGCGTGCTGATGTCAGGCCTCGATTACGAGCGCGTGGTGCTCGCCGGGCTGCAGCTTGGCATCATGCAGGCCTGCCTCGATACGGTCATTCCGTACCTGCGGGAGCGCAAGCAGTTCGGCAAGCCGATCGGCGCCTTCCAGCTGATGCAGGCCAAGGTCGCGGACATGTACGTCGCCCTCCAATCGGCCCGCGCCTATACCTATGCCGTGGCGAAAAGCTGCGATGCCGGGCAGACCACGCGCTTTGATGCCGCAGGTGCGATCCTGTTGGCGAGCGAGAATGCCTTCAAGGTGGCGGGTGAGGCGGTCCAGGCGCTGGGCGGGGCGGGCTATACCAAGGACTGGCCGGTCGAACGCTATCTGCGCGACGCCAAGCTGCTCGATATCGGTGCGGGCACGAACGAGATCCGCCGCATGCTGATCGGGCGCGAACTGATCGGGGCGGCTTGAACCACGGTGGCTGGACCCGCTGGTCCAGCCGGTTATAGATCAAGGTGATGGGGGATTAAGGAGCGCTAATGGTCGATTCCCCTGACACGCCGACACGCGGCTTCCTGGGCTCGTCTGGCTGATTGCCTTCCTGATGCTGCTCTCGGCGCTGGGCGCCGCGCTCGGCTGGTCAGCCTCGCTCAATTACACCGGCAAGGAAGCGCCGCAGTGGGGCGAGCTCAAGGACGGGGTGCTGACCTATCGCGCCACCAGCCTGTTCTCCGAAGAGAACATGGCCCGCCTGCTGACCGAAATGCCCAGGACGCTGACCGGCTTTGCCCCGCTCGGCGTGGTCATGGTGCTGATCCTGGGCGCGGCGGTGGCTGAGCGGACCGGGCTGCTTTCTGCGCTGATCCGCGTTTCGCTGCGCAATGCCCCGCGCGCGGTCATGACCCCAATCGTGGCGGTCATCGGCATGGTTTCGCACCATGCCTCGGACGCAGCCTATGTGGTGTTCATCCCGCTCGCGGCGATCCTCTACGCCTCGGTCGGGCGGCATCCGCTCGTCGGCCTGGCGGCGGCCTTTGCGGGCGTTTCGGGCGGCTTTGCTGGCAATCTCACGCCGGGGCAGATGGACGTGCTGTTGTTCAGCTTTACCCAGGAGGCGGCGCGGATCATCGATCCGGCCTGGACCATGAACCCGCTGGGCAACTGGTATTTCATCGTCGCGATCGTGGCGGTCTTCACCCCGATCATCTGGTACATCACCGACCGCGTGATCGAGCCGCGGCTGGGCCAGTGGGGCAGCACGCCCGATGAGGAACTGCGCGCCGAACTGGCCAAGTCGGAAGTGACCGCGATCGAGCGGAACGGGCTGCGCCGGGCGGGCCTGGCCGCGCTGGCAGTGATCGTGCTTTATGCCGCCCTCAGCCTCTGGACCGGCTATACCCCGCTGATCGACGAGAACAAGGCTGGCCCGGCCCAGCTCCAGCCGTTCTATTCCGGGCTGATCGCGGGTTTCTTCCTGCTCTTCCTGGCCAGCGGCACGGCCTATGGCTTTGCCACGGGCGTCCTCCACGGTTCGAAGGACGTGATTGCGATGATGCAGGAAGGGGTGCGGATGCTGGCGCCCTACCTGGTCTTCGTGTTCTTCGCCGCGCACTTCGTCGCCATGTTCAACTGGTCGCGGCTCGGCCCAATCTTCGCGATCGACGGCGCGCTGGCGCTGCAGCAGATGAACGTGCCCGCCCCGCTGCTGCTGGCGGGGGTGCAGTTCGTCTCATCCTTCCTGGACCTGTTCATCGGCTCGGCCGCCGCCAAGTGGAGCGCGATGGCGCCGGTGGTGGTGCCCAAGTTCATGCTGCTCGGGATCAGCCCGGAAATGACCACGGCCGCCTACCGGATGGGCGACAGCTATACCAATATCATGACCCCGCTGATGAGCTATTTCCCGCTGATCCTGGCCTTCGCGCGGCGCTATGACCCTTCGCTCGGCGTGGGTTCGCTGCTGGCGCTGATGCTGCCCTATGCGCTCAGCTTCATGGTAGCCGGGCTGGTGATGACGGTCGGCTGGGTCGCGCTCGATCTGCCGTTGGGGCCGGGCGCGCAGGTGT
>JAJTFU010000073.1 GCA_021299075.1 Novosphingobium sp.
CCCAGCCCGGGTAGCGCTGATCGGCGCTGAAGAAGGCTTCGAGGCCGGCAAAGTCCGTCACGCCGCGATGGATCTGCGCGTCGCGACGCTCAGTCGCCTCGGTGTGGAGCGAGCGCTGGATGTCCTCCAGCTCTCCGGCGGCCGCAGCCAGGAACTCCTCACGCGACTGGCCGACGAAGTTGACCTTGCCGTCCTCGCGGTAGAGCCGGTCGCGGCGCACGGCCGAAACCTGGCCGCCAGCGGCATCGCGGCCGCCGATTTCCAGGATCAGCGGCACGCCCTTCTTGACCCAGCCCCAACGCTTGGCCGTGGCCTTGCCCGCGCGCTTGTCGAGCAGCACGCGGATCGGTTCGTCCAGCGCCCACTGCTTGGCCAGCGATGCTCGCAGCTCCTCGCAATAGGCAAGCAAGGCTTCGTCACCATCATCCTCGCGCAGCATCGGCAGGATCACGATCTGATGCGGCGCAATCCGCGGTGGCACGCGCAAGCCATCGTCATCGCCATGCGTCATGATCACGCCGCCAATCAGGCGAGTCGAAACGCCCCACGACGTGGTGTGGCAAAGCTGCTGGCCGCCTTCCTTGTCCTGGTAGCGGATGTTGGCAGCCTCGGCGAAACCGGTGCCGAGGTAATGCGAGGTGCCGGCCTGCAGCGCCTTGCCATCCTGCATCATGGCTTCGATCGAGTAGGTCGCGACCGCGCCGGGGAAGCGCTCGTTCTCAGGCTTCTCACCGGCCACCACTGGCATGGCCAGATCTTCCTCGGCATGGCTGCGGTACATCTCCAGCGCGCGGAGCGTTTCCGCCATGGCATCTTCGCGATTGGCATGGGCGGTGTGACCCTCCTGCCAGAGGAACTCGCTGGTGCGCAGGAACATGCGGGTGCGCATTTCCCAGCGTACGACATTGGCCCACTGGTTGGTCAGCAGCGGGAGATCGCGCCACGACTGGATCCAGCGGCTCATCGCCTGGCCGATGACGGTTTCGGAGGTCGGACGGACGATCAGTGGCTCTTCCAGCTTGGCTTCCGGATCGGGCACCAGCCCGCCCTTGCCATCCTGGATGAGGCGGTGATGCGTGACGACCGCCATTTCCTTGGCAAAGCCGTCAACGTGCTCGGCTTCCTTGGCGAAATAGGACAGCGGGATGAACAGCGGGAAATAGCAGTTCTGCACGCCCGCCGCCTTGATCCGCGCGTCCATCAGGTGCTGGATCCGCTCCCAGATGCCATAGCCCCATGGCTTGATCACCATGCAGCCGCGCACGCCGCTTTCCTCGGCCATCTCCGCTTCGGAGATGACTTCCTGATACCATTGGGCGAAATCGTCGGCGCGGGTGACGGATAGGGCGTGCTTCATGGGGCCGCGCGATAGCGGAGCGCCCCGGCCCGGGCAAGCACTGCGCTACTTGCTGAGTTCGTCGAGCTTCTTTTGCATCGCCGCCATCTGGGCGCGGAGCTGGGCGATCTCATCGTCCTTGCTCTCCCCGCCTGCCGGCTTGCTGTCTGCGAGACCCGGAACGAAGGCCGAGGCGGCTGCCTTGAACATCTCAAGGTTGCGCTGGGCCAGCTTGGCGAGCGGATTGTTGCCCAGGCTGCTCTCGAACGCCTCGCGCAGCTTCGCCTGGTTGGAGCGGAAATTGTCCATCGAGGCTTCGAGATAATGCGGCACCAGGCTCTGCATCGAATTGCCGTACATCCCGATCAGCTGGCGCAGGAAGTTCACCGGCAGCATTTGCTCCCCGGTCGAGCTTTCCTCTTCCATGATGATCTGGGTCAGAATTTGATGGGTGATGTCGGCCCCGGTCTTGGCGTCGAGCACTTTGAACTCAACCCCCTCACGCGTCATCTTCGCCAGATGCTCCAGCGTTATGTAGCTCGATGACTGGGTATTGTAGAGCCGCCGGTTGGCGTACTTCTTGATGATAACGGTATCGCCTTTGGCCTGGGCCATGACGTCCCCCTTTGCCTGTGCAGTTGCAGCACTGTTAGCACCCGCAACAACGGCATTGCAACATCAACCGTGCTGCGCAGCGCAATGGCTAGCGGGCAAAGCGCCGGCCGAGCAGCGTGAGCAGCTCGTACTGCGACAGACCGCTGGCGGCTGAGGCCTCCGGAAGGGTGTAATCCACCATCACCCAATCGCCTTCACGAAGATCGGTGGCTGCGGTCAGGTCAACCGCGGTCATGTCCATCGACACGCGCCCGATTACTGGCAGCTGGCGATCCATGCTGCGCAGCATTCCCTTGCCTGACCATGCACGCAGGTAGCCATCGACATAGCCCAGACTGACCACGCCGACCCGCATGTCGCGCTCGGCAACGAAGGTCGCGTTGTAGCCGACGCTCTCACCCGCACCGATCTCCCGGACCTGGATCAACGCCGTCTCGGGCCGCACAACCTGCCGGATTTCCTGCGCCAGGTCCGCGCAGGGGACGCCGCCGAAGAGCGAAAGCCCCGGCCGGGTCAGGTCGCCATGATAGGCCGGCCCCAGCATGATGCCCGCACTGTTCGCCAGGCTCGCGCGCTTATGCTGCACCTGTCCGCGTGCAGCATTCCACCGCATTTGCTGCGCAGCATTGAGTGCGGATTCTTCTTCGGCAGAAGCCAGGTGGGAATGCAGCACGTCGATCTGCAACTGGCCGATCAACGGATCGGACAAGTCGGCCATGTTAAGCCCGATCCGGTTGATCCCGGTATCGATCATCACGTCGCATGGCCCGCCGGCGGCCTCGATCCAGAGCCGCGCCTGGTGCAGCGAATTGATCACCGGCCGTACCCCGGCCGACTTCGCAAATGCTGCGTCTGCGGCGGTCAACGGTCCATGCAGCACGGCCACGCCGTTCGCTGGTACATGGGCCAGCAGCGCGGGCACTTCCTGCCAGTGTGCCACGAAGAAATCCTCGCATCCCGCATCACGCAGCACTGGTGCCGCCACAGCAACACCCAGTCCATAGGCATCCGCCTTCACCGCCGCCCCGGCCCGTGCCTGCCCCGACAGCCGATCTAGCGCCCGCCAGTTGGCGGCGAGCGCGTCACGGTCGATCGAGAGGCGCAGCGTGGCTGACGGCAGCTCAGGCAGCATCGTCGGCGAAGTCGCGCGGCTTGCCGTCCGGCAGGCCCCACCAGGCGACGACCATCGCCATGAAGACCACGGCCCAGGTGTACCACAACCCCGAATAGGGATCGCCAGTCCGTGCAACAATGTAGCCAGCGATGAACGGCAGGAAGCCGCCGAAATAACCGGTCCCAATGTGATAGGGGATCGACATCGAGCTGTAGCGGACCTTGGGCGGGAACATCTCCGCCAGCAACGCTGCTACAGGGCCATAGGTCGCCGCCGAAAGCGCCATAAGCACCAGCAGCGCCGCGATGATCAGCGCCGACTGGGTCAGGCTCGGCTTGTGCTTCTCAAAGTTGAACACGGTCTTGCCGGCGCGGGCCTCGATCTCGGCCTTGCGGGCCTTGGCGTCATCCCAGTTGAGCCCGTCGAGCGCGACGATCTGCCCGCCGCCCATAACCAGTTCCAGCTTGTCGCCCGGCTCAAGCGTATAGGCAACGCCGGCCCCGGCAAAGTCACCCATCAGCTTGCCGCACTGGGTCTTCTGCTTGGTGGAGAACGGATCATAGGTGCAATCGTTGCCGCGGATGGTCCATTCGATCGACGCATGCTGCGCCGGGTTCTTGGCAACCGAGCCGATGAACCAGAAGGTCGGGAACAACAGCACCAGGGTCAGCACATAGCCGATCACGATCGGCTTCTTGCGCCCGATCCGGTCCGACAGTTTGCCGAAGTAGATGTGGAAACCCATCCCGATCAGTGCGGCAATCCCGACGATGATTTCCGCCGTCGTGGTTTCGACATGCATCGCGTTCTGAAGGAACGAGAGGCCCGAGAACATCGCGGTGTACCAGATCACCGTCAGACCCGCGGCAATGCCGAACAGGGCGATGAAGATCCGCTTCTTGTTGCCCGGATAGGTAAAGCTCTCGACGAACGGATTGCCGGCCGTCTCGCCCGCTTCCTTCATCGCCTGGAATACCGGGCTTTCCGAGAGCTTCACGCGCATCCACAGCGAGATCGCGAGTAGCAGGATGCTGAGCAGGAAGGGCACGCGCCAGCCCCATTCGTTCCAGGTCGCATCGCTCATCGCCGCCTTGCAGCCCAGCACCACGACGAGGCTGAGCACAAAGCCGCCAACCACGCTGGCCTGGATATAGCTGGTAAAATAACCGCGCCGATGGAACGGGGAATGCTCCGCCACATAGATCGCCGCGCCGCCATATTCGCCGCCCAGCGCCAGGCCCTGCAGGATGCGCAGCAAGATCACGATGGCCGGTGCCCACAGCCCGATTTCCGAGGCTGCCGGGATCAAGCCGACCCCTGCCGTGGCCACGCCCATCAGTGTCACGGTCACAAGGAACGTGTACTTGCGCCCCAGCTTGTCACCCAGATAGCCGAACAGGATCGCGCCAAGCGGACGGAAGCCAAAGCCGACCGCGAAGACCAGCCAGAACAGGAGCATCTCCAGCGTGGCATTACCGGTCGGGAAGAAGGTCTTCGACAGGATCGCGCCGAGCGCGCCGTAGATGAAGAAGTCGTACCATTCGAACACGGTCCCGGCCGAGGACGCGCCGATCACTAGGCGCATGTCGGCGGCGGAGGGTTCGTGGTGGGCAGTCTGCGTGGCCATGGCTTCCCCTGTTGTTTTGATCTCGTTATCCGCCCTCTAGCGAGGGTTTTGCTGGCTGGAAAGCGCCTCAAGGGCGGCTTGCCAAGCCAACGTGATCGCGCCGTGCCGGGCTGGATAGTCCCGCGCGGCGGCGATCATGGCCAGCCCCGGCCAGTCGGGCAGTTCCCCCCCGTCCTTAAGCCAGCTCCGGATCCCGGCGAGCGCAGCGCTGAGATTGTCCGCATCGCGGCCAGCTGCTGCAGCCGCAAAGATCGCTGCGCTCGCCTGGCCGATCGCGCAGGCCTGCGCCTTGAGTCCGATCTTCGCGATGGCGCCGGCTTGATCGGTCGCCAGCGACAGCGCAATCGCGCTCCCGCAGGTTGGTGATCGCGCGGCACCGCTCAGCGGCAAACCAGGATCAAGCGGCCACTGGCTGAGGCTGGTAGCCAGCGCGAGAACTTCGCGCGTGTAGAGGGCTCCACTGCCGCTCAAGGATCAGGATTTGTCTTTGCCCAGGCGCTTGGCTTCGGCCTCGGCCGCTTCCTTGCGGCGCTCGGCAATCATCTTGACCAAGGCTTCGCTGCTGGCATTGACGAAGGGATAGGTCCGGGCCTGGGTAATCCAGGTCGGCCGGCCACCAATGCCCCAGACGGTGTCATAGCCCAGCACCAGCACCGAAAAGGCCAGCACGGTGATGACCATGCCCTTGACCGCACCAAAGCCGAAGCCAAGCAGCCGGTCGATCGGACCAAGCACGGATTCGCGGCTGGCCTCACCCATGCGGTTGGCGACAAGCTTGACGATCGCATAGGGGATCAACAGCAGCAGCGCGAAGGCGAGGACCGTCGCGCCGGATTCGCTACCCACATAGGGCACCAGGGCCGCGGAGAGCGGCGTGTGCATATTGTGGATTGCAAACAGGGAGATAACCCAGGCCGCCAAGGCCAGAATTTCCTGCACGAAGCCGCGCAGGAAGCCGGTTACTGCCCCGAGCCCGACCAAAATCAATACTGCGATGTCGAAACCCGTCATGGTTTCAAATCTATGACTCGCCCATCACCTGGTCAACGAGATTCCGGAGCATGGTTACCTCACGGTGGCCCTTGCCCATGCCCGAACCATCGCCTGGGCCGAAGGCCTTGGTAAACCCCAGCTTCGCCGCTTCCTTCAATCGCAGGCTGCCATGGGCCACAGGGCGGACTTCCCCAGCCAGCGACACCTCACCAAACCAGACCGCATCGTTGGGCAAGGGGCGGTCAGCCAATGCAGAAATCAACGCGGCAGCAACGGCGAGGTCCGCCGCCGGATCGCCCAGGCGGTAACCGCCGGCGACGTTCAGGTAGACCTCGCAAGATGAGAAATTGAGGCCGCAGCGCGCCTCCAGCACGGCCAGCAGCATGGCCATCCGGCCGTTGTCCCAGCCCACGACCGCGCGCCGCGGCGTCGCTCCGCTGGCGAGCCTGACAATCAGCGCCTGGATCTCCACCAGCACCGGCCGGGTGCCCTCCATCGCCGGGAACACCGCACTGCCCGGCACCGGGTTTTCGCGGCCCGAGAGAAACAGCATCGAAGGGTTGCCGACTTCCTCCAGCCCCGCCCCGGCCATGGCAAACACGCCGATCTCATCAACCGGGCCAAAGCGGTTCTTGAGGTTGCGCAGGATCCGGTATTGGTGGCTGCGCTCGCCCTCAAAGCTCATCACCACGTCGACCATGTGTTCCAGTACACGCGGGCCGGCGATTGAGCCGTCCTTGGTGACATGACCGACGAGCACCAGCGCGCAGCCGCATTCCTTGGCAAAGCGGATCAGCTCGAACGCCGAGGCACGGACCTGGCTGACCGTGCCAGGTGCGCCTTCGATCTGGTCTGAATGCATGGTCTGGATCGAATCGATCACCACCAGCGCTGGCGGCGCCATGCCGCCAAGCGTGGTCAGAATGTCGCGAACCGAAGTGGCGGCAGCGAGCCGGATCGGGGCATCGGCCAAGCCAAGACGCTCGGCCCGCAGCCGGACCTGACCGGCCGCCTCTTCCCCGCTGATATAGACCACCTCACCCCCGGCCCGCGCCATCTGCGCAGCGGCCTGGATCAGCAGGGTGGACTTGCCGATCCCCGGATCACCGCCCATCAACACGGCTGAGCCGGGGACCAGCCCGCCGCCCAGCGCCCGGTCAAATTCGGCAATGCCGGTGCTGCGCCGAACCAGCTTTTCCCCCGGCTTGTCGAGCGGTTCAAAGGCAATCTTGCGGCCGCCACCGGAGAGGTCATGCTTGGCAGAAAAGACCGTCTCCGGCGCCTCTTCGCTCAGCGTGTTCCATTCGCCGCAGTCGGCGCACTGGCCCTGCCAGCGGAAGGTGACGCTGCCACAGGCCTGGCAGACATAGCGGCGTTTGGGCTTGGCCATGGCTTGTCGATAATCGGAACGAAGCAGGAACGCAAGTGTAGCGCGCACCGATATCGGTAGTTATCGCCAAGTCACAATTTGTGCCTATATGAACACCATGCGCCAGAAGGAACTCCGCATTGCCCTTGTCTGCTATGGCGGGGTCAGTCTTGCGGTCTACATGCATGGGGTCACCAAGGAGCTGTGGAAGCTGGCCCGCGCCAGCCGGGCGCATGTCGGCGGTGAGGAGGCGCCCAAGGGCACCGAGGCGGTCTACCTGAAACTGCTGCGCCGGATCGAGCATGACCGGCAGCTGCGTCTGCGCGTGCTGCCGGACGTCATCGCCGGGGCCAGTGCCGGCGGGATCAATGGCGTGTTCCTGGCCCAGGCAATCCATTCCGGGCAAAGCCTGGAGCCGCTGACCGATCTGTGGTTAGAGCGCGCCGATGTCGATGTTCTGGTCGATCCCGATGCCCGGCCGTGGTGGCGGTTCGCCAAGTTCTGGGCGATGCCGATCGTCTGGTTCCTGCTCTCGCGCCCCGGCAATGTCGTCTCGCAAAGCGTCGCCCCGGAAACGCGCGGCGAGGTGCGGGCCAAGCTCTCGCGCCTGATCCGCTCGCGCTGGTTCGAGCCGCCGTTCTCCGGCATCGGCTTCTCGCGCCTGCTGGCCGAAGCGCTCGACACAATGGCCAAAGGGCCGAAGGATACGCCGCTGCTGCCGCCGGGCCATCCGCTCGACCTGTTCGTGACCGCGACGGACTTCACGGGCCACCCCCAACCGCTGCGGCTCAACAGCCCGGCAGAGGCTGAGGAGAGTGAGCATCGCCTTTCGATCGGCTTCCGCAGCAAGACCCCGCTGACCGGCGCGCATCCGCTGGCACCGACGCCTGAGCTGGTCTTTGCCGCCCGCGCGACGGCGAGCTTCCCGGGCGCCTTCCCCGCGCTGCAGACCGCCGAGATCGATGGATTGGTCGCCGAGCGTCAGGAAGAGTGGTCAAGCCGCACCGCCTTCTTCACGCGGATCATGCCGAACCATACCAAGCTGGGCGATCTTGGCGGCGTTTCGCTGATCGACGGCTCGGTGCTGGTAAATGCCCCCTTTGCCGAAGCGATGGGCGTGCTGCGTGATCGGCCGGCTCAGCGCGAGGTGGACCGCCGCTTCGTCTATGTCGATCCGCACCCGGACCGGGTCGGCGGGATGCGCCGCAACGATCCGCGGCCGCCGGGGTTCTTCTCGGTCATCTTCGGTTCGCTCTCCTCAATCCCGCGCGAACAGCCCGTGCGCGACAACCTCGATGCGATTGCCCAGCGCTCGCACGAGCTGGATGAACTCAAACGCGTGGTCGAAACACTGCGGCCCGATGTCGAGGCGGAGG
>JAJTFU010000074.1 GCA_021299075.1 Novosphingobium sp.
ACCGCATAGAGCGACTTGCCCGGAAACTTCTCAACGAAGAAGCGGGCGGCGCGCGTGGCGGCGTGCGGGCGGTTCAGGATGACCGGTTCGTCGGGCGCGAGCGCGCGAACTACGGACAGAGCGTCAGGATACTGGTGCAACTCAAGGGACCCCCAATAGGCCTTCCGGCCAGGTAACACGAAGACGAGGCTGCCTTACGGTTATTGGAAGTCCCCTTGGGGCAGCGGGGGCGGGCTATAAAGATTCGCGCCTTAATCGCAAGTGAAAATCACCCCCTGGCGAGGTGCTCTGCAACGGCCCGGAAGGCGGGTAGCGATGTCGGGTCAAAGGCGCTGTTGGCGGCGATGGGATGGGAGCCAAACCGGGCGATCACCACCTCTGCCACCGGGTCGACATAGATGGCCTGCCCGTGGATCCCGCGTGCTGAAAAAGCGCCTTGATTTCCGGGCATTATCCACCATTGGCGGGTGTAGGAACCGTCCTTCAGCCACTGGTATCCGGCCGGCGCGAAGGCCGCTTTGCTGCCTCCCGCCTTGACTGCGGCGACCACTTCGCGGGCAATGATCTGTCCGCCATTGCCGCACCCATCACAGCGCATGGTTTCGCCAAATCGGGCCATGTCGCGCAGTATGGGATTAAGTCCCCCACCCGCGAAGGGCATTCCGGTCGAATCGATCAGGAAATCGGCATCCTGCTCCATCCCCAGCGGCGCCCAGATTCGCTCTGACAGCACCTGATCGATTCGCTTGCCTTCGGTGCGGGCCACGATCCACCCGAGCACTTCGGTGTTGCAGGTGCGATAGGTGAAGCGCTCGCCATGCTCACCGTTTTTGCGGATCGTAGGCAGAAAGGCATAGACATCGCCGGGCCCCGCGTAGCCCGGCGCGCGCGGGGTCAGCCCCAGGGCATTGCTCATCGCCCCGATGCCGGAAGTAGGATCGGTATACTCCTCCGAGAAATCGAGCGCGGTGGTCATGTCCATGACCTGGGCCAGGGTGGCATCGGCAAAGCCGCTGCCAGCCATTTCCGGGAGCAGATCCGCAATCGTTGCCTGCGGATCGAGCCGGCCTTCGCGCACCAGCATCTCGGCCAAGGTGCCAACGAAACTCTTGGTCACCGAGAAGGCGATATGCGGCGTATCCTGACGCGTGACGCCCAGGTAGCGCTCATAAACGATCGTGCCCCGGTGCAGCACCAGCACGGCATCGGTAAAGTTGACCGCGAGCGATTCCGCCCAGGTCAGCTCGCGGCCATCATCCATCGCCCTGAAGGTAATGGCGTCGATATCGTCGCGTAGTGCCACCGGCAGTTGCCAGACTGGCCCCACGCCTCGCGAAACCCGCGCGGTCGGCAGGAACTCGCGCATGTGCGAATAGGCATAGCGGTGGGTCGGAAAGCGCATGTGATCCGCCCGCTCCCAGGCCAGCCGCTTTTCCGGCGCGGGCGGCAGACCCTCCATCCAGCCCATGGTGACGGGGTCGGACGAATGGGCATCGAGGATCTTGTCAGGCACTGCGCTCTCCGGCTTTGTTATGCCGGGGACTGTGCCTCAGGAAAGCCGGTCGCGGAAGTCCTCGTAACCGAACCGCTTCACGCATTCGAGCTGATCGGTCTCGCTGTCCCACAGCCAGATCGAAGGCAGCGGCACGCCGTTGAAGGTCGTCGTCTTGACCATCGAGTAATGCGCCTGGTCGAGGAAAGCGAAACGCTGGCCGACGCGCGGGCCCTCAGGGAAGCGGTAATCGCCGATCACGACGATAGGGGGCCTCGATCACGTCGGGCATGTGGCAGGTGGCGGAAATGTCGACAATCGCCACCGGCATGCCGTTCTCGCCCAGGTCAAGCACGGTGCCAACCAGGATTCCGGCGTCGAGCGCTACAGCCTCGCCCGGCTCGAGATAGACCTCGGCCCCGGTATCGTCCTTCAGGTCCCGCAGGAATTCGACCAGCTCGTCGCGCTGATAATCGGCCCGGGTGATGTGGTGCCCGCCGCCCAGGTTGATCCACTTGATCTCGTCAAAGTAAGGCTCAAGGTAATCGAAGGCCACGTCCCAGGTGCGCTTCAACGGCTCCAGATCCTGCTCGCACAGGGTGTGCATGTGGATTCCGTCGATCAGCGCCATGTGTTCTGCCGTCAGCTGGTCAATCGGGAAGCCCAGCCGCGAGTGCGGCGCGCAGGGATCATAGCGCGGCACCTCGCCTTCGGGATGCAGCGGATTGATCCGCAGGCCAATATCGAAGCTTTCGCCCCTCGCCCGCGCCGCCTCGATGATCGCCGAGCAGCGAACGATTTGCTGCGGCGAATTGAAGATCACATGGTCCGACAGGCGCAGGATCTCGTCGAGGTCCTCCGGCTTGTAGGCAGCGCAATAGGTCGCGATCTCGCCGTCATAGAACTCGGAGGCAAGCCGCGCTTCCCACAGGCCTGACGTGCAGGCACCATCGAGATACTCGCCCACGATCGGCGCGACCGACCACATCGAGAAGGCCTTGAGGGCAGCCAGCACCTTGATTCCGGCGCGGTCGCGGATGTCCGCCAGGATCGCCAAGTTCTGCCGCAGGCGGGCCGCATCGACGACGAAAGCGGGGCTGTCGACGCGGGAAAGATCGAATTGGGCGAACGCGCCCGGATCGCCGGCTCTCGTTTCCATTTTCTCTCTTTCGTCATTCCCGCGAAAGCGGGAACCCAGCTCCGACCGTCGCGTCCAGATCAACCCTCTGGAGATGGGTCCCCGCTTTCGCGGGGATGACGGATGATTGGCAGTCTAGTTTAGAAGTCCAGCGGCCCCGCCAGTTCCTTGACTTGCCAAGGCAAACCCTGGGTGTTCAGCATGTCCATGTAGGGATCGGGATCCATCTGCTCCATGTTGAACACGCCCTCGCCGCGCCAGGTGCCGGTCAGCATCATCGCCGCGCCGATCATCGCCGGGACGCCTGTGGTATAGCTGATCGCCTGGTTCCCGGTTTCGTGGAACGCCTCTTCATGGTCGCAGATGTTGTAGATGTAATAGGTCTTCTCACCCGAACCATCGAGCGCCATGCCGGTGGCGATATCGCCGATGTTGGTCTTGCCGGTGGTAGTCGGACCCAGCGTTTCGGGCTTGGGCAGCACGGCGGCGAGGAACTGCAGCGGGACGATCTCCTTGCCCTGGTACACGATCGGCTCGATCCCGGTCATGCCGACGTTCTGCAGCACGGTCAGGTGATTGATATAGGCATCGCCGAAGGTCATCCAGAAGCGGCCGCGCTCCAACTCGGGCAGGAACTTGGCCAGGCTTTCGAGCTCTTCATGGTACATCAGGTACATGTTCTTCGGCCCGACCGCTTCGAAATCGAAGTTCGGGCGGATCGTCATTGCCGGGGTTTCGACCCACTCACCCTGGTTCCAGTGGCGCGCCGGGGCAGTCACTTCGCGGATGTTGATTTCCGGGTTGAAGTTGGTGGCAAAGGCCTGGCCGTGATCGCCGCCGTTGCAATCGAGGATGTCGAGCGTGCGGATGGTCTTGAGCTTGTGCTTCTTCAGCCACATCGCGAAGACCGAGGTGACGCCCGGGTCGAAGCCCGAGCCGAGCAGCGCCATCAGCCCCTTTTCCTTGAAGCGGTCCTGATAGGCCCACTGCCACTTGTATTCGAACTTGGCTTCGTCCTTCGGCTCGTAGTTCGCGGTGTCGAGGTAATCGACCCCGGCGGCCAGACAGGCATCCATGATCGGGAGATCCTGGTAAGGCAGGGCCAGGTTGACCACCAGCTTGGGTCCGATCTGCTGGATCAGCCGGGTCAGCGCGGGCACTTCTTCGGCATCGATCTCATAGGTCGAGACGGTCACACCGGTGCGTTCCTTGACCGAGGCGGCAATGGAATCGCACTTTGACTTGGTGCGGCTAGCGAGATGGATTTCGCTGAAAATCCCGGCGTTCATTGCCATCTTGTGGACGCAGACCGAGCTTACGCCGCCCGCACCGATCACCAGAACCTTGCTCACCTCTATCTCTCCTTTGACCGCGGCGAAGGCGCGCATATAGGCTGGTTTCATGACGACACAACCGATGCGCGCTCCGACCAGCGAAGGCGTAGCCCGCGCCGCCGCCAAGATCGCCGAACTGCTGGTGCAGACACCACTCCTCGAGACCGAGGTCAACGGGGCAAAAGTGTGGTGCAAGGCCGATAGCCTCCAGCCGATCGGTGCCTTCAAAATCCGCGGGGCCTGGCATCGGCTATCGGACCTATCGGAAGATGAGCGCCAGCGCGGCGTGGTCGGTGTATCGAGCGGCAACCATGCGCAGGGCGTGGCCTGGGCAGCAGCGCGGCTGGGCATTCCGGCGACGATCGTCATGCCGGTCGATGCCCCGCAGGTGAAGCTCGATGCCACCCGGGCGATGGGCGCCAATGTCGTGCTCTATGACCGCCCCGGCGGCGAGGACCGCGATGCCGTGGCCCAGCGGCTGATCGACCAGACCGGCGCTACGCTGGTCCATGCCTATGGCGATCCCTGGGTGATCGAGGGACAGGGCTCAGCCGGGATCGAGATCACTGCGCAATTGCGGGCGCGCGGGCTGGATGGCCCGACGCGGATCGTCGCCTGCTGCGGCGGCGGGGGGCTGACCGCCGGCCTGGCCCTCGCCTGTCCGGATGCCGAGATCGTGCCGGTCGAGCCCGAAGGCTGGGATGACGTGGCGCGCAGTCTGGCGACGGGCGAGATCCAGCGCGTCGCCAAGGATGCGCCGCCGACGGAATGCGATGCACTGCAGACGCCCGCAACCTGGCCAATCAACTTTGCGATCCTGAAGCAGCGTTGTGCCTATGGCCTGGTCGTCACCCCGGCCGAGGTGCGCGCGGCCCAGCGTTTTGCCTTTTCGAAGCTGCATCTGGTGCTGGAGCCCGGCGGCGCGGCGGCGCTGGCAGCGGCGCTGGCCGGCAAGGTGCCGCTCGACGGACGCACGGTGATCATGCTGACCGGCAGCAACACCGATCCAGCCAGCTTTGCCAAGGTGCTCAGCAGCAACGATTAGTTGCATTTGACAATCGGTTTCCGCCGGAACAACCTGCTACCCTCGCGTTCAACGGAACGAAGGGGGAGATAATGCAGGCTCAGATTCTTGCCCCAGCGGCTGTGCTGGTGCTTTGGTCAATTGTCATGTTGTTCTGGATGGCGGGCACCCGGCTGCCGGCCATGGCCAAGGGCGGCGGCCTGGGAGCAGCCAAGCCCGGCGGGCGCGGTCAGGACCTGGAAGGGGTGATCCCAGACCAGATCAACTGGAAGGCCCATAACTACACCCACCTGATGGAACAGCCGACGCTGTTCTATGCCACGGTGGCGATCCTGGCGATTATGGGGCCGGTTGAGCATGACGTATTGTTCGCCTGGGCCTATGTCGTGCTGCGGATCATCCACTCGATCTGGCAGGCCACGGTCAACAATGTACCAGTGCGCTTCACACTGTTCGTGCTTTCGACTTTGTGCCTGCTGATGCTGGCGCTGCACGCTGCCAAACTGACACTGGTGCCGGCCTAACGGGGGAGAGAATACAATGATTGGCATGGAAATTCTGAAACCGGTCGCCGTTTTGGCGGGCTGGACCATGATCATGTGGCTGTGGATGTACGTCACGCGCATCCCGGCAATGGGCAAGGCCAAGATTGACACCAAGAACCTTGTCGGTGGGACCGGGCAATCGCTTGATCAGGTCCTGCCTTCAAACGTTCAGTGGATCGCGCACAATTATAACCATCTGCACGAAGCGCCGACGGTGTTCTATGCCGTGGCGCTGGCGCTGGCGCTGATTGGTCAGGGCGATGGGCTGAACGGCCAGATCGCCTGGGCCTATGTCAGCCTGCGTATTTCGCACTCAATCGTGCAAGCAGTCTGGAACCGGGTCATGGTCCGCTTCCTGCTGTTCGCCCTGTCGAGCTTCGCGCTGATGGCGCTAACGCTTCATCTGATCCTGGCGGTGTTCCGCTCCGCGTGATGCCAGGCGCCCCGGCTGGTCTTGCACCGGCCGGGGCAGCTCTCATCAGAACATCTTGCGGAACTCGACCTCGATCAGGCGACCGCGCGGATCGATCAGGTCAGCCTGGTAGCCGATCGGCACGGCACCCGTCCCGTCAGTCACCTTCTGGCGGCTGTCGAACAGGTTCTCGAACCGCAGTGAGACTTGCGAGCCCTTGAAGAAGGGTAGCTTTTTCACAAGCTTCTGCTGCTGGCCGAGCGCCGCGAAGAAGTTGATGTTCATCCGCGTCACGCTGCCAAAGCGCAGGTTGGTAGCGCCGGTCAGCCGCGACGGACCGGTCCAGGTACCATTGAAGAAGGTGCCGAAGCCATTCTTGAACAGGCCGCCATTGAATTCGATCGTGTGGCGCGGTGACCCGGTCGAGGAAAGCGAATCCCCGTCCAGCAGATCAAGCACGGGCCCGCCCCGTGCGATTTGCACCGTGCTGTCGAACTGCGCGGTGTGGAACACACCCAGGCTCCAGCGCCCCGGACCACGCCCGCCGCCCATCATCGCCATCATTCCGCCACCACCGCCGCCGCGGCCAGCCCCACCGCCCTGCGGACGCGGACCAGCGGGCGGCGTTCCGGCACCGGCCGGACGCTGCGGCGGACCGCCGCCACCCATCATCGCCATCATCCCGCCGCCAGCCGGTGCCTTGCCAAGCTGGCCTGACAAGTTGAGGCCCCAACGCAGGCGCGAGGCGCGCTGCTCGTCAAAAGTCACGGGGCGCTGGTCAACCGAGACCAGCCGCCCGCTGGCATCGCGGGTGACGCGGCCCGGGAAAGCTGCCTCGATCTCTGGCGTCAGCAGCGGGAAGCTGGCAGTGACATTGTCCGAACGATTGCGGAAGTATTCGACCACCAGGCTGGAGTTCTGCAGGAACGGCAGCTGCCAGTTCGCGCCGAACTTAAGGTCGCGCTGCTTCTCCTTGAGCAGCGCCGGATTGCCGCCACTAATGACGGTCGCGAGTACCGTTTCCCCCCGCACCAGATCGAAGATCGGTACGTTGAGCGTAGTGGCGATGGGATTGCCCAGCTCAGAAAGTCCGGGTGCCTGTTCGTTGACCAGGTAACTGGCGCTGAGGCTCAGCTTCTCGAACTTGAAAGGCGACCATGTAAGGCCAGCGCTCCAGTCCATCACCGAACCGAAGTCCGAAAGTTGGTCCCAGCCGAGGCTGAAATTGAGCGAAAGGTCACCCAGGCCAGCGCCAAAGTTTTCGCGGCGGCTTGTAATCGGCACGCCCACATTGCCGCCGGCCGTGAAGCGATTGCGATTGAGGTTTACCTTGCCGACCGCGCTACGCGTGTCCTCGGTGTCGAATGACAGGAATGTAAAGCCCGTGCGCAGCGTAGCGGTTACTTCGCCGCCCGGCAGACGCGCAGGTCGGCCGATCAGCGTGACCAAGCCGTCAAGTCGGTCGGAATTGGATAGCGCCAGGTCCTGCCCGGCACTGGCCACAGCCGGAAGCGCACCGTTGATCGCCAGGGTGCCTGCCGCTGCCGCCGCAACCAGCGCCGAGGTGTTGGCGCGGCGGTCGATCAATGTGCGGCTTTCGGTATGGTTGCCATCCAGCGTGGCATTGAGCTGCCAATCGCCAAGCCGGGTATTGAGCGCCGCGCCGCCCTGCGCCGAAGTTGTGCGGCTGGTTCGTTCAAGCGGATCCCCGAGCGCGCGCACTGCCGTCGCGCCACCAGGAGCGGTCAGCACGACTATGTCGAGCCCCGAATTGCGGCGGCTGTCGGTCCGCGTCAGATTGCCGTTCAGGCTGAAGTTGCCGCCAAGCCCATCCTTGCCCAGGCCGCGGGCGAAAGAAGCGTTGAGGCTCAGTTCGCGGCTATCGGCGATCAACGAGCGAAACTCGGCCGGGTTGGGATCGGTCGATACGGTCGGGATCGAGTCCGGAGTTTGGATAACCCCGCGCTCGGCCTCGGTCAGCTCGGACGTGTCGTCGATCCTTGCGGTCACGCTGAAACGCTGCGGTCCGTTGATGCGCAGTGCAGTCGCTTCCACCTCATAGGTCTGGAAGCCGCCGCGCGTTGGAAAGGCGGTCTCCACCTCGACAGTTTTCGAGGAGAAGTTGTCCTTGAGGATCATGTTGACGACGCGGGTGTTGGCCGGAAAGCCGAACCGCAGCGCCACTTCCTCGGGCAGGATCTCAACCCGGCGGATCGCTTCCTGCGGGAAATTGCGCATTTCGCGGAAATTGCCGATCCGCTGTCCGTTGATCAGCACGACCGGTGGGCCACTGCCGCGCCCGCGCCCGGAGCCGGTCTGCGGTGCCAGCTGGGTCAGTACATCGGCCAGGGTCGTCGCGCCCAGCGCCTGGATGTCCTTCTCGTCCAGCACGGCGATCGGCGGGGCCGTGCTTTCCACCTGCCCGCGGATCCGCTCAGCGACCACCAGGATCTCGTTGCCATGGCGTTCGATATCGCCAGGTTCTGCATCCAACGTGGCCGGCGGCGTTGCCTGCATTTCGCTCTCATCAACAGCGAGCGCCGGAGCAGCCAGCATGATCAACGGAAGCGGGAGGAGAGAGAAATTGCGCATTAATACTCCGTGATCGCTCAACAATTACGATCTGGTATCCCCTACCCGGCTGCGCAAATGGTCTGTCGTCGCGGCGATGGCAAGACGTTCTAAGGTAACATAATGTCGCAAGTCGACGAACTGCCATCACAACGGGACCAGCGCCGAAGGCTTTCCTTTTTAACCTTCCGTCGCTATGGCGCGCCGCATTGTCGGCGAACAACAACGGAATCTAGGCCCGGATGGCGAAAGAAGAACTCCTCGAAATGCGCGGGACGGTGGTGGAACTGCTGCCGAACGCGATGTTCCGCGTCCGCCTGGAAAATGATCACGAGATCCTCGGCCACACCGCCGGCAAGATGCGCAAGAACCGCATCCGCGTGCTGGTGGGCGATGAGGTACTGGTCGAACTGACGCCTTATGACCTGACCAAGGGTCGCATTACCTACCGCTTCATGCCCGGCCGCGGCGGCCCTGGCCAGTTTGGCTAAGTCGGGCGGGTGACCGCACCGCTACTGGTCCTGGCCTCATCCTCGCCGCGCCGGCGCGACCTGCTCGCCCGGATCGGCGCTGTCCCCAGCCGAATTGCCAGCCCAGATATCGATGAAACACCGCTGAAGGGCGAATTGCCGCGCGCTTACGCGCTGCGCCTGGCCCAAGCCAAGGCTGCGGCCGTTGTGCGGGAAGCAGACGAGATTGTCCTGGCGGGCGACACCACGGTGGCGCTGGGCCGCCGCATCCTTCCACCTGCCGATGACGAGACGGTGCAGCGCAAGTTGCTGGCCCTCCTCTCGGGTCGCCGCCACCAGTGCATTTCCGCGATCTGCGTGATCGACCAGGCCGGCCTGCTGCGCACCCGCATCGTTGAAACCGTCGTCGCCTTCAAGCGAATGTCGGCTGACGAGATCGATGCCTATGTCGCCAGCGGCGAAGGCCTAGGCAAGGCCGGCGGCTATGCGATCCAAGGCCGGGCCGAAGCACTGATCCGGTTCGTTTCGGGTAGCCACTCCGGCGTTATCGGCCTGCCACTGTTCGAAACCCGCGCCTTGCTGCGCTCGGCGGGCTATCCCCTTGGCTGAATGGCTGATCGAGCGCGGGATTGGCGAGACCCGTGCAATCCTGGTGGAGGCCGATCACGTGCTGGCCGCGCGGCTCGACTGGCCCGGATCGCTGGCGGCTGGCCAGGTAGAGGATGCCGTGCTGATCGCTCGCGCTACCGGATCGCGACGCGGAACTGCCCGCTTTGCCAATGGCGAGGAAGCCTTGGTCGATCAGCTGCCGCAGGATGCGCGCGAAGGTGCCCCGATCCGCCTCAAGGTGCTGCGTGCCGCCATGGCCGAGGCCGGGCGGATGAAGCGCGCCCAGGCCCGGCCGACCAAGGATGCCCCCTGCCCAGCGCCTGGGCCGGACGGCAGGACAGTTACAAGTTTTCCGGATGGGCTCTGGCAAGAGGTCTGGGATGAAGCCTGGCATGGCGCAGTGGCCTTTTCCGGCGGCGGTCTTACGGTCACCCCCACTCC
>JAJTFU010000075.1 GCA_021299075.1 Novosphingobium sp.
CGGGCAGGGCCTCACCTCGCTCGTTGCGGATCGCCAGCTCCATGTCCTTCACGGCCTTGCCGCAATTGACGATGGCGCGGTAGCGGGCCGGGCGGCTGAGATCGCGGGGCGTGCCTGACAGGCGCTCTTCCTCAACCAGTTCGACGCGGATCCCTTCGCCCGGCGGCATCAGGGTGACCGCCAGGGTTGCTTCGGCAAGGCCGTAGGAGGGCAGGAAGGCGCTCGCCTTGAACCCGGCGGGGGCAAAGGCGTTGACGAAATTCTGCATCACGTCAGGCCGGATCATGTCCGCGCCGTTGCCGGCGATCCGCCAACGCGACAGGTCGAACCGTTCGGTCACGTTGCTCTGGCTGGAGATGCGGCGCGCGCAGATGTCATAGCCGAAGGTATGCGAATAGCTGCAGGAATTGCCGGGATTGCGCGTGACCAGATCGAGCCAGGCGAGCGGGCGGCGGGCAAAATCCTCGGTCTTGAGGTAATCGGCCGAAACCTGGTTGGCGATCATCGACAGGAAGCAGCCGACCAGACCCATGTCGTGGTACCACGGCAGCCAGCTGATGCAGCGGTCGTCCTGGGTGAACTGCATCCCGTGGGCATGGCCGCTCAGGTTGTTGAGCAGCGCCTCGTGCGTGACGGCAACGCCGTGCGGGAAGCGGGTCGAGCCGCTGGAATACTGCAGGTAGCAGATATCGTCCGGGTTGGCGGCGGGCAGATCGCAGACGTTAGCCGGCTGTTTGGCAAAGTCTTCCCAGGCGATCCCGGCGCATTCGCCGCTCCGGGCATGCTGGCGTGCGGCAGCGGCGCCGGCCATTTCGGCAATCTCGGCGGGGAAGAACAGGACCTTGGGGTCGCTTGACTGCAGCTGGACGGACAGCTGGTCGATATAGCCTTCCTTGCCGCCAAAGCTGGTCGGCAGCGGGAGCGGCACCGGCCAGGCGCCGGCATAGACCGCGCCGCAGAACAGGGCGGCGAATTCGGGTCCGGTTTCGGCAATCAGGGCGACCCGGTCACCCTTGCCGATGCCCAGCGCAATCAGGCGATAGGCCATGGCCAGCGCATCGCTGCGCAGTTCGCTGAAGGGATAGACCCGGATCAGCGTGCCGCGCGGATCGTGAAAATTCATGCCGCGCGCGCCTTGCGCAGCGTAATCGAGCGCATCGCCAAAAGTGGCAAAGTCCGAAAAGCGGCGCGGATGCGCGTCATAATTGGGCGTCGGCACAAGGCCGGCAGCCGTCGCGGCACTCGCCATGGTGGCGGCTTCAGTCATTATAAAAACCCGTCTTTCCAACCGGATGCGCCGTTTTCGGCGTCACTCGCGTCCCCACTTGTCTGGATGGTTCCCTGAAAGACCACCCGCACCCTTCCCCAATCGCGGCACAGTGTGGCACGATTAGGGCAATGCCGCCCCGGTTCACCCCCCGCTCCGCCAGCTCACCGCGTGAACGCCGCGTGCCGCGCCCGCTTGATGCGCAGCGGCTTAACGAGCTGGCGCTGGCCTATCTCGCGCGGTTTTCGACCTCGGCGGCCAAGCTGGATGGCTACCTGCGCCGCAAGCTGCGCGAACGCGGCTGGGAGGGCGATGGCGATGCTCCGGTTGCCGCGATCGTCGAGCGCTGCGTCGCGGCCGGTTATGTCGATGATGCGGTCTTTGCCCGCGCCAAGGCCGGCAGCCTGCGCCGCCGAGGTTATGGCGATCGGCGGGTCGACCAGTCGCTGAACGCCGCCGGGATCGCAGCTGACCTGCGCGAGGAGGTGCGCGGCTCGCTCAGCGAGGCGCGGCAGGCTGCGCTGGCCCTGGCCCGCAAGCGGCGACTGGGCCCTTACGGACCACCGCCAGCTGATCGCGCGGCGCGCGAAAAGCAGATCGCGGTTCTGCTGCGGGCTGGCCACAAGCTGGACATCGCGCGGCAGGTGTTGGAAGCTGGCACGGTCGCCGGGCTCGAGGCCTGGGCCGAAGAGGAAGAGGAATATTGATGCGGCACCTGCTGTTCGCCCTGCTGGCTGCAACTTTGGCGGCCTGTTCGCCGGGCGCTGGCGGCGCATCACCCTCGGCAACGAATGCGGTCCACCCCGAATCCGGGCTGGAGGTGATTCCCCTGACTGTAACGAGCGCCAGCGGCACGCACCGCTTCAAGGTGGAGGTCGCCCGTTCGGCGATGGAGCAGGCCAAGGGACTGATGTTCCGGACCAAGCTGGGCCCGGACGAAGGGATGATCTTCCCGATGAACCCGCCGCGCGGGGCGAGCTTCTGGATGAAGATCACGGTCATATCGCTCGACCTGATCTTCGTTGCCCCTGATGGCCGGATCGCCAATATCGCGGCCAATGCCGTGCCCTATGACCTGAAGCCGCTGCTCTCGGTCGGGCAGGTCAAGGCTGTGCTGGAGATCCCCGGCGGCCGTGCAACCGAACTGGGCATCGCGCCGGGGGACAAGGTCGCGTGGTAGTGCTTGCCCGTCCCGCCAACCGAGGCTAACGCGCGCCCATGGGAATCCTTGGCAAGATCTTCACCTGGTGGGACGGCGCGACGATCGGGACGCTGTTCAATTCCGCGCTGACCGGCGAGCAGGTCGGTATCGATGCGCAGGGTAACAAGTATTACCGCTCGAAGAAGGTCCGCAAGGACGGCCCCTTCGCCGGGACCGAGCGGCGCTGGGTCATCTATAACGGGGCCAACGATGCCAGCCGCGTGCCGTCCGAATGGCATGGCTGGTTGCACCATTCCTATGATGGTGTGCCCGAAAGCCACCTCCCGCCGCCGCGGATCTGGGAAGTGGATTACACTCCCAATGCCACCGGCACGGCCCAGGCCTATCGTCCGCAAGGCGCGCTGGAGCGCGGCGGCAAGCGGGCAGCCGCGACCGGCGATTACGAGGCCTGGAGCCCGGACGCCTGATCATGCGGCGCCTGCTCGCGCCTGGCCTTGTGCTGCTTCTGCTGGCCGCGTGCAGCGGCGGCGATGAGCCCGATGCCGCGGCTACCGAAATTCCCGAAGACGTCGCGGCCCAGGCCAGCGTGCCGGCGGTCGAAAGCGAATACGGCACCCCGGTCAAGGACCGCGTCGCCACGCTCGGCCTGCTCAACAAGCGCAACAATATCACCCAGGACATCGTGCTGAAGTCCGGCGAGGCGCGGCGGATCGGCAATGTCGTCGTCCGGCTCGCCACCTGCGAGCGGACCCTGCCGTGGGAGCGCCCGGCCGAGACCGGGGCCTTCGTGCAGGTCTTTGTCGAGGAACGGGCCGATGCCGACAGCGCGCTGGCCTGGCGCAAGGTCTTTTCCGGCTGGCTGTTCAAGAATGCGCCTTCGCTCAACGTGGTTGAGCATCCGGTCTATGACGTCTGGGTCAAGGACTGCGCGATGAAGTTCCCGGGCGAGGAAGACAGTCCGGCCAGTTCGGCATCGCCGAGCAGCGCGCCGAAGGCGGCTGGCAGCGCCAGTCCCTCTGCTTCTCCTTCGCCTTCCGCATCTCCGGCAGCGACGCCATCGCCCGCGCCCAAGGCGGCGCCAGCCAAGGCCGCTGCGCCCTCGGTCGATCTCTGAGCTGCCTTCAGCAGGGTCAGATAGCGGGCCTGGCTGATCTCGATCGCGCCCAGCGAAGCAAGATGATCGGTCATGAACTGGCAGTCGAGCAGCTCAGCCCCGCCGCGCCGCAGCGCCGCCACCAGCCAGGCCAGCGCGACCTTCGAGGCATCGGGCACCCGGCTGAACATCGATTCGCCGCAGAATACCCGGTCGAACCCGACCCCATAGAGCCCGCCGACCAGCGCGCCGTCCTGCCAACACTCGATAGAGTGGGCCAGGCCCATGGCGTGCAGCGCGCGGTAGCTCGCTTCGATCCGGTGGCTGATCCAGGTTTCGCCCGATTCGCCGCGCGGCCCGGCGCAGGCCTGCATCACGGCGGCGAAATCGGCATTGCAGGTGACACTGAAGCGCCCACGCCGCAGGGTGCGGGCCAGTGAGCGCGAACAGCGAAAGCCATCCAGCGGCAGGATCGCGCGCCGGCGCGGCTCGACCCAGAAGATCTCCGGATCGTCGCGGGCATCGGCCATCGGAAAGATCCCGCTGCGATAGGCCAGCAGCAGCAGATCCGGCTCGATGATCTGGGGCACAGGCGCGTGCATGGGGCGCATCATAGCAGATAGCGCGGCGGGCGGGGACAAGTTCCTTGCCAACCGCCTTCGCCTGACCTAAGGGCCAGCGCGCCTGCAGGAGTGTAGCTCAGCTGGTAGAGCATCGGTCTCCAAAACCGAGGGCCGCGGGTTCGAATCCTGCCACTCCTGCCACCGCCTCTTCCACCAACAAGCCGAGCTGATGTCCGTCGAACTGACCTTCGCGCAATCCGCTCCGCGCCGCACGGGGCTTGCCGCCTGGCTGAGCGCGCGTCCGACCGCGCGCGAGGGCGTGCTGCTGGGCCTGGTGCTGGCGGTGCTGACCTGCCTGCCGGTGCTGGTCGCGAAGTATCCGCAGATGGTGGACTATGCCGCGCACCTCGCCCGCTATTACGTGATGCTGGAACGCGGCGAAAATGCCTTCCTGCAGCGCTATTATGAATTCGACTGGAAGTGGTCGGGCAACCTCGGTGCCGACTTGCTGGTCCAGCCGCTGGCCGCGCTGTTCGGGCTCGAGGCGGCGGGTCGGATCATCGCCGGGCTGGTGCCGCTGCTGACCGCGCTGGGCATTCTGGCAGTCGAATGGAGCCTGCGCCGGCGGATCGGGCTCGCCTCGCTACTGGCGCTGTGCTTCGTCTGGTCGCCCAGCCTGATCCTCGGCTTCCTCAACTTCGGCCTCGCCCAGGCAGCAGCCTTGTTTGCCTTTGCCGCCTGGGTGCGGTTGGAAGACAAGCCATGGCGCCCGCTGCTGTTCATGCCACTGGGCGTGCTGGTCTGGGTGCTGCATGTTTCGGGCTGGGGGATGCTGGGCATCCTGGTGTTCGGTTACGAATGGCACCGCCGCAAGGACCTGTCCGCCTTCTTCGCGCCCTGGCCGCTGTTCCTGCCGTTCGCCTCATTGTTCCTGGGTGACAATCCCAGCGGCCTGCCCAGCTATGGTGCCAAGGTCTGGATCTTCAAATCGGCGATCTGGAAGCAGGCGATGCGCGACGGGATCGTCTGGCTCGATCATGCCAGCCTGCTGCTGGTTGCCGCCGTCCTGGCCGGGTCGCTGCTGCTGCGCCGGATCGACGGACGGCTGGGCTGGGCGGCGGCGATCCTGCTGATCGGCTCGATCGCCATGCCCCGCCACATCTTCGGCGGCGACCTCGCCGATGCGCGGATGATCTATTCGGGCCTGCTGGTCGGCTGCCTGGCGCTGAGCTGGAACGTGCCGCGCTGGCTGCTGTGGGTGGCGCCAGCCCTGTTCCTGGCGCGAATCTCGGTCACGACCGACATCTGGCAGCGCGGCTCGGCCGAGACCGAGCGGCTGCTGGCCGCCGTCGATCACCTGCCGCAGGGCGCGCGGGTCGCCAACCTGGTCGTCACCAACGGCGGCAAGTGGGGCTACAACACGCAGGAGCACATCGGCGGCTATGCCGTGCTGCGCAAGAACGTGCTGATCAATGCCCACTTCGCCGTGCCCGGCATCCACATGATTCGCCTGAAGGACGGCGGCCCCAATTTCCGCGATCCCAGCCAGCGGCTGCTGTGGCGGCCAGGCAGACCGATCGACCTGGCGAACTGGGCCCCGGCCAGGAACATGGACTGGCTGTGGTATGTCGGCCCGCGCGAGCCTGACAGCCTGCCGCCCGGAGCGGTCGTGGTCTACCGCGCGCCCGGTACCCTTGTGGCACGGCTTGCAAAAGTTCCGGGCGATAGCTAAGTGCGGCGGTGTCTTCCGACATAGGAGAACACATCGCCCCTCCCGGTCACCACGATCGGGGCGGCGATGAGCCCTTGGCGGAAGACAGGAACGAAACTCAAGTGACGGGCTAGGAAGCCATGGCCAAGATCAATCCCGGCGAATTCATGCGGCAGGTTCAGGCCGAAGCGCGCAAGGTCGTCTGGCCGACCCGCCAGGAAACCACGACCACCGCGATCTTCGTGGGAATCATGATGCTGCTCCTGGCCCTGTTCTTCCTCGGCGTCGACACGGTCTTCGGCGCGATCGTCAGCTGGCTGCTGTCGCTCGCCTGATCCGAAGCAATCACCAGATACGGAAATTTCAACATGGCTCGCTGGTACATCATCCACGCCTACTCGGGTTTCGAGAACAAGGTGCGCGAATCGATCCTGTCCGAGGCTGAGCGCCTGGGGCTGTCGGCGCTGGTCGAAGCGGTCGAAGTGCCGTCGGAAACCGTCACCGAAGTGAAGCGCGGCAAGAAGGTTCAGGTCGAACGCAAGACCATGCCGGGCTATGTCCTGGCCAAGCTGGCGATGAACGACGATGTCTATCACCTCGTCAAGAACACCGCCAAGGTCACCGGCTTCCTCGGCAACAACAACAAGCCGCAGCCGATCTCTGACCGCGAAGCCGCCCGCTATTTCGGCGCGCGCGATGCCGCCGCGGCCGAACCCAAGAAGCACATCAGCGTCGATTACGAGATCGGCGATTCGGTCAAGGTGCTGGACGGCCCGTTCAATTCCTTCACCGGCGTGGTGGAAGAGCTCGATTTCGACAAGAACCGCGTCAAGGTCTCGGTCTCGATCTTCGGCCGTGCCACCCCGGTCGAGCTGGACTTCGAGCACGTCGAACTGGTGAAGTAAGGCGGGCGCAGTCTGTCGCCGCCTAGCGGTTGCAGACCGCCGCATTGCCGCGTTCCGCGCCGATCTTGGCGTAGCTGCGCTGGGTTGAGATCGTGATCCCCTGGGACGCGCAGCTGCGCAGCTGGAAGCGGACCTTGCGGGCCTTGAAATCCAGGCTGACCTTGCGGAAGTTTTCCATCAGGTCGGTGCCCAGCAGCAGCGCCGGCTTGGTATCCAGTCCGAAGGCGGCAAAGGGCGGGACGTCGGCAAAGGCGACCGGCACATTGGTCATCACCACGCCGCCGACGCGCAGATCCCGGACCACGGCCAGTTCCAGCGTCAGCGCCTTGCCGGTTACGCCAACGACCTCGATCTTCTGCAATTCGGCTTGGCGGCGGCGGACGATCTGATTGCGCAGCGCCATGTTGCCGATCGTGATTTCCGAGCCGGTATCGACCACGGCATCGAGCGGCAAACGGTTGGCGGTGACTTGGGTCAGGATCAGTTGCCCGCGCTTCAGCCGCGCGGTCACCACGATTTCCCCGTCGAGGCGCGGGGCGGGCTTCTTGGCATCGTCGACGCTGATCTTGCGCTTCTCGAAATCGAGCATCAGCCGCTGTTCGACCAGGGCATCGAGCCCGATCATCCCGGTCGCGCCCAGATCGCGCTCGTCCAGCCTTGGCAGTTCCAGCTCGCGGAAGACCGAAGGGCCGAGCTGCAGGGCGTCAACCAGCACGCGCTCGACTTGCCGGCTTTCGGTGATGCTGTTGAGCAGCACGGGCTTTCCGGACGGCAGCTGCAGGGCCGAGGCAAGGCGCGAACCGATCACCGAGGTGTCGGCGCCGCTATCGACCACGAAGCGATAAGGCCCGGTACCGTTGACGCCGACCTCAACCGTCAGGCGTGAGCGCAGCTTGCGGGCCGCAATCTCTTCGCCCCCAATCGCAAGGTTATCGTCGATCACCGCCGGGGTCAGCGGGGGCATCTTGTAGGCTGGGACAACTGTTTTGCGGTCACGTGCGGCCCCGAGCTCTGGCAGGGCAATTGCCATCAAGCCGCAAGCCAGCACGGATAGAGTCAGAATAGCGCGCTTCATGGGGATCAGCCTTAAGCCCGCGTTATCGCTGCGCCAGTGCTTTTCGACCACCGGTACATGGCTGCGGCGAGCGGGCCACAAGGCTTGCATTCCTGCCGACTTTCGCCTAAGCGCGCGCCTTCGCTTGGGGGTTCCCGAGTGATTCCGTGCGGGAGAAGGGCCCCTGGCCCCTCGCTTGACCGCTTACTCTGCGGCCCGAAGTTCCGGGCCAACAGGAAGAAAGGAGGCCCATCGTGGCCAAGAAGATTGAAGGCTATATCAAGCTGCAGGTTCCTGCAGGCAAGGCGACCCCGTCGCCGCCGATCGGTCCGGCCCTGGGCCAGCGCGGCGTCAACATCATGGAATTCTGCAAGGCGTTCAACGCCGCGACGCAGGACCTTGAGCCCGCCATGCCGATCCCGACCATCATCACGGTCTATGCGGATCGCAGCTTCACTTTCGTCACCAAGACCCCGCCTGCCACCTTCCTGATCAAGAAGGCGATCAACCTGAAGTCGGGCTCGAAGGAGCCGGGCAAGGTTTCCGCCGGAACGATCAAGCGCTCGCAGCTG
>JAJTFU010000076.1 GCA_021299075.1 Novosphingobium sp.
GCAGTTTGTGCGGATGGTGCTTAACGGCGGCGAACTCGATGGCAATCGCGTGCTCAGCGCCGCGACCATTGCCGAGATGAGCCGCAACCAGGTCGGCCCCTTGCGCGCCGGCTATATGGGCAGCGCCATGCCGCAACTGGCCGCGCCCTATGACACCTTCCCCGATCAGCACACCGGCTGGGGCCTGGGTTTCCTGATCAACCCGAAAAAGGGGCCGAACGGCCGCTCACCCGGCAGCCTGGCCTGGGCCGGGATCTTCAATTCCTATTACTGGATCGATCCGGCGGCGGGCCTTGGCGGGGTATTTGTCAGCCAGCTTCAACCCTTTGGTGACAAGCGTGCGCTGGCCTGTTTCGGCGCACTGGAAGCGATGGCCTACGCCTGACGAAAAAGGCGTACGGAGCCTTGCTCCGGGCGGTCACGGTGTGGATAATGGCACAAGCGACCTATGCTGATCGAGCGTAACAACCCCGTCTCCATGAACGACCGCTTTGGCACGCGGCACCGCCATGGTCATCCCCGCCGCTGGCTGGCGGCGGGCGCTGCCGTGCTGACGCTGGCGGGGCTGGGTTCCTATGCTTTCGGCACGGCCACCGGTGGCGCGCCGGCCTTCGTGCTGGACCTGACCGAAGTGGGCAAGCGCCCCACCCCGCCGCCCTTCCAGGCCGATTGCTCGGCCCAACCCGCCGCCTTGCAGGCCGAACTTGCGCGCATCGCCGAAAGCTTTGAGGGCGAGGTCGGGATTGGCGTGACCAAGGCCGGCTGCGACTGGACCGTGGGGGCGCGGCTTGATCGGCACTTCCCGCAACAGTCGGTTTCCAAGCTGTGGGTGGCGATGTCGGTGCTCGATGCAGTCGACAATGGCCGGCTGCGGCTTGACCAGGCGATCACCATCACCCCGCGCGACCTGACGCTGTTCAACCAGCCGCTGCAATGGGAAGTGCTCGACAAGGGCATGATCCAGCGGCCGGTCCAGATGCTGATGGCCAATTCGCTGTCGCTGTCGGACAATACCGCCAACGACCGCCTGCTCTGGACGGTCGGCGGACCGGACCATATCCGCGCCTTCCTCAAAAGCCGCGAGATCGCCGGTATCCGCTTCGGCCCCGGCGAACGCCTGCTGCAAAGCGCGGCGGCCGGCCTGACCTGGTCGCCCGAACTCGCCGCTGGCCGCAACTTCGAGCAGGCCCGCGCGCGCCTGCCCAAGGATGTGCGCGAGGCCGCGCTGAGCAAATACGTCGCCGACCCGATGGACGGGGCGACCCCCGCAGGCATGGCCCAGGCCCTCGCTCGCCTCGCCAAGGGCGAACTGCTGTCCGAGCAATCGACCCGGCTGCTGCTTGAGACGATGGGCAAGTCGCGCAGCGGGCCGATGCGCCTGAAAGCCGGTCTGCCGCAAGGCTGGAAGGCCTTCCACAAGACCGGGACCGGCCAGGAACTCGGCTCGCTGGCCACCGGCTATAATGACGTTGCCGTAGTCGAGGCGCCGGACGGTTCATACTACGGCGTTGCCGTGATGATCGCCGCCACCCGCCAACCCGTCCGCGCGCGGATGGAGATGATGCAGTCGGTCTCCGCCGCGCTCGCCCGCTGGCACGAGACGCGGACTTCCTGAGCACCATCCAGCGTGCAACGAAAAACCCCGCCGGATCGCTCCGGCGGGGTTTTCGTTTTACCCGTCAGGACGGGGTGAGGATTACGCCTCGCCATCCGCCGCTTCGGGGTTCAGGTAGTCACCGGCATCGGCGTCAGTGCCGTGGGTTTCACCCTCGACTGCCGCCAGCGGATCGTCGCCGATCGCCGCTTCCGGGCCCTGGGCCAGTTCGGCCGCGTGCTCTTCTGCGGCGCTCTCCGGCGCGATCAGGCTTTCCTGCAGCTTGCGATAGGACGCGCGCAGCGCGGCATCGCGGCTGCTTGCGGCCACGCGCAGGCGGTTCATGCCCGCACCGGTACCGGCGGGGATGAGACGGCCAACGATGACGTTTTCCTTCAGGCCGATCAGGCTGTCGCGCTTCCCTTCAACCGCCGCCTGCGTCAGCACGCGGGTGGTTTCCTGGAACGAGGCCGCCGAGATGAACGAGCGGGTCTGGAGCGAGGCCTTGGTGATCCCGAGCAGCACCGGCTTGCCTTCGGCGGGCTTCAGCCCCGGAGCCAGCTTGGCGTTGGTTTCGTCCATTTCCTCGCGGTCGACCTGTTCGCCGGCCAGCAGGGTGGTGTCGCCACCGTCGGTGATTTCAACCTTCTGCAACATCTGGCGAACGATCACCTCGATGTGCTTGTCATTGATCTTCACGCCCTGCAGTCGGTAAACTTCCTGGATTTCGGCGACGAGGTATTCGGCAAGCGCCTCAACCCCGAGCACTTCCAGGATCTCGTGCGGGTTCGGCGAGCCCGAGATCAGGTTGTCGCCCTTCTTGACCCAGTCACCTTCCTGCACGTCGATCGTCTTCGACTTCGGGATCAGGTACTCAACCGGTTCACCCTCTTCCGGGATGATCGCGATCTTGCGCTTGGCCTTGTAGTCGCGGACGAATTCGATCCGGCCCGAGGTCTTGGCGATAACCGCGTTGTCCTTCGGGATGCGGGCTTCGAACAGTTCGGCAACGCGCGGCAGACCGCCGGTGATGTCGCGGGTCTTGGCGGCTTCGCGGCTGGCACGGGCCAGCACGTCACCGGCTTCGACCGCCTGGCCATCCTCGACCGACAGGGTGGTGCCGGGCGCCATCATGTAGCGCGCAGCTTCACCCGAAGCGTCATCCAGCAGGGTCAGGCGCGGACGCAGGTCTTCCTTCTTCGACCGGCTGGTCGAGCGGTTCTCGGTCACGACGCGGCTCGACATGCCGGTCGCTTCGTCGGTCTGCTCGGTCAGGGTCCGGCCGTCGATCAGGTCCTGGTACTTCACGATACCCGGCTTTTCGGTGATCACCGGCGTGGTGAACGGATCCCATTCAGCCAGGCGATCGCCTTCGTTGATGATCGCACCGTCTTCGTGGAGCAGGTGGGTACCATAGGGCACCTTGTGCATCGCACGCTCACGGCCCTCGCTGTCCATCACCACGATCTCGCCGTTGCGGGCCAGGCTGAGGCGACGGCCACGCTTGTCGGTGATCGTCGGGATGTCGCGATAGACCACGGTCCCGTCGCAGATCGCCTCGAGGTGCGACTGCTCGTTGACCTGCGCGGCACCACCGATGTGAAAGGTACGCATGGTCAGCTGGGTACCGGGTTCACCGATCGACTGGGCAGCGATAACGCCGACCGCTTCACCGATGTTGACCGGGGTCCCGCGGGCGAGGTCACGGCCATAGCAGGTTGCGCAGACGCCCTGTTCGGCTTCGCAGATCAGCGGCGAACGGATGCGCGCGGCCTGGATGCCGGTCGCTTCGATCGCGGCCACCGCGGCTTCATCGAGCAGGTCGCCCTTGGCCGCAACGACTTCGCCATCCTTGTTGACGATGTCTTCGGCCAGGGTGCGGCCGAGGATGCGTTCGCCGAGCGAGGCAATGGTCGAGCCGCCCTGCACGATCGAGCGCATTTCCAGCGCGCGTTCGGTGCCGCAGTCCTCGATCACGACGACGCAGTCCTGCGAAACGTCAACCAGACGGCGGGTCAGGTAACCCGAGTTGGCGGTCTTCAGCGCGGTATCCGCGAGGCCCTTGCGGGCGCCGTGGGTCGAGTTGAAGTATTCAAGAACGGTCAGACCTTCCTTGAAGTTCGAGATGATCGGGGTTTCGATGATCTCGCCCGAAGGCTTGGCCATCAGCCCGCGCATCCCGGCCAGCTGCTTCATCTGGGTCGGGGAGCCACGCGCACCGGAGTGCGACATCATGTAGATCGAGTTGATCGGCTTCTGGCGACCCGTTTCCGGATCGATCGGCGAGGCCTTGATCTCGTCCATCATGGCGTTGGCAACCTGGTCGCCGCAGCGGCTCCAGGCGTCGATCACCTTGTTGTACTTTTCCTGCTGGGTGATCAGACCGTCCTGGTACTGCTGCTCATAGTCAGCGACCAGTTCCTTGGTTTCGGCCACCAGCGCATCCTTGCTGTCGGGGATGATCATGTCATCCTTGCCGAAGCTGATGCCCGCCTTGAAGGCGTGACGGAAGCCCAGGGCCATGATCGCGTCGGCGAAGAGGACGGTGTCCTTCTGGCCGGTGTGACGATAGACCTGGTCGATAACGTCGCCGATTTCCTTCTTGGTCAGCACCTTGTTGATGACGTCGAAGGGCACGGTGTGGCTCTTGGGCAGGCATTCGCCGATCAGCATGCGGCCCGGCGTGGTTTCGAACCGCTTCTGGAAGGTGTTACCCTGCTCGTCGGTCTGCGGCACGCGGGCGATGATCTTCGAGTGGAGCGTCACCGCCCCCACTTCCAGCGCCTGGTGCACTTCGGCCATGTCAGAGAACATCATGCCCTGGCCCGGCTCGTTCTCACGATCGATCGAGAGATAGTACAGGCCCAGCACCATGTCCTGCGAAGGCACGATGATCGGCTTGCCGTTAGCGGGCGAGAGGATGTTGTTGGTCGACATCATCAGCACGCGCGCTTCAAGCTGGGCTTCCAGCGAAAGCGGCACGTGGACGGCCATCTGGTCACCGTCGAAGTCGGCGTTGAAGGCCGAGCACACCAGCGGGTGGAGCTGGATCGCCTTGCCTTCGATCAGCACCGGTTCGAACGCCTGGATGCCCAGACGGTGCAGCGTCGGCGCGCGGTTGAGCATCACCGGGTGTTCGCGGATCACTTCGTCCAGGATGTCCCAGACTTCCTTGCGCTCCTTTTCGACCCACTTCTTGGCCTGCTTCAGGGTCATCGACAGACCCTTGGCATCGAGGCGGGCGTAGATGAACGGCTTGAACAGCTCGAGCGCCATCTTCTTGGGCAGGCCGCACTGGTGCAGCTTGAGTTCCGGACCGGTCACGATCACCGAACGGCCCGAATAGTCGACGCGCTTGCCTAGCAGGTTCTGGCGGAACCGGCCCTGCTTGCCCTTGAGCATGTCGGACAGCGACTTGAGCGGACGCTTGTTGGCACCGGTGATCACGCGGCCACGGCGGCCGTTGTCGAACAGCGCGTCAACGGCTTCCTGCAGCATGCGCTTTTCGTTGCGGACGATGATGTCCGGCGCGCGCAGCTCGATCAGGCGCTTCAGGCGGTTGTTGCGGTTGATGACCCGGCGATAGAGATCGTTGAGGTCCGAGGTCGCAAAGCGGCCACCGTCCAGCGGCACCAGCGGGCGCAGCTCGGGCGGAATCACCGGCACGACGTCGAGGATCATCCATTCCGGACGGTTGCCCGAATCGATGAACGATTCGACGACCTTCAGGCGCTTGATGATCTTCTTCGGCTTCAGTTCCGACTTGGTCTCGGCCAGTTCCTTGAGCAGGTCTTCCTTTTCCTGCACGAGGTCGAGGCTCATCAGCATGTGCTTAACGGCTTCGGCGCCGATCCCGGCCGAGAAGGCGTCTTCGCCATACTCGTCCTGGTAATCGTAGAGCTCGTCTTCGGTCAGCAGCTGGTACTTCTCGAGCGGGGTCAGGCCCGGCTCGATCACCACGTAGCTTTCGAAGTAGAGGATGCGCTCCAGCTGCTTGAGCTGCATGTCGAGCAGCAGGCCGATGCGCGACGGCAGCGACTTGAGGAACCAGATGTGTGCAACCGGCGCGGCCAGCTCGATGTGGCCCATGCGCTCGCGGCGCACCTTGGTGACGGTGACTTCGACGCCGCACTTTTCGCAGACGACGCCCTTGTACTTCATGCGCTTGTACTTGCCGCACAGGCACTCGTAATCCTTCACCGGGCCGAAGATGCGGGCGCAGAACAGGCCGTCGCGCTCCGGCTTGAAGGTGCGGTAGTTGATCGTTTCCGGCTTCTTGATTTCGCCGAAGGACCAGCTGCGGATACGCTCCGGCGAAGCGAGGCCGATCTGGATCTGGTCGAAGGTTTCCGGCTTCGCCATCTGGTTCGTGAACTTGGTAAGGTCGTTCATGGTTCAGTCCCTTGAAGGGGTGAATATCTGGGGCGGGGTAGCTGGGTGGGCGGCCAAACTCTCGCTTGACGCCGCCCGGTCCCGTTACTCCGCGGCCTCCGCGTAATCGTCGCCGTCCTCGTCGGTCAGGCTGGACAGCTCGACATTGAGGCCGAGGCTGCGCATTTCCTTGACGAGCACGTTGAAGCTTTCCGGAATGCCGGCTTCGAAGGTGTCGTCGCCCTTGACGATCGCTTCGTAGACCTTGGTGCGGCCGACCACGTCGTCCGACTTCACCGTCAGCATTTCCTGCAGCGTGTACGCGGCACCGTAGGCCTGGAGTGCCCAGACCTCCATTTCCCCGAAGCGCTGGCCGCCGAACTGGGCCTTGCCGCCCAGCGGCTGCTGGGTGACGAGGCTGTACGGCCCGATCGAACGCGCGTGGATCTTGTCGTCGACAAGGTGGTGTAGCTTCAGCATGTAGATGTAGCCAACGGTCACCTTGCGGTCGAAGCTTTCACCGGTGCGCCCGTCATAGAGCGTGACCTGGCCCGAGGTATCGAGCCCGGCCTTTTCCAGCATCGCCGAAACGTCGGCTTCGCGGGCCCCGTCGAACACCGGGGTGCCCATCGGCACGCCGTTCTTCAGCAGCTCGGCCATTTCGACGATTTCGCTGCTGGAGCGGCTGTCGATCTGGTCGTGGTACTGCTCGCCGTAGATGTCCTTGAGCTTGTCGATCAGGGCAGTCGGCGGAGCGGCAGCTTCGGGGTTCGGGTTGTCCTGGCGCCACTGCTCAAGCTGGGCCGTGATCTGCTGGCCCAGGCCACGCGCGGCCCAACCGAGGTGCGTTTCGAAGATCTGCCCGACGTTCATGCGGCTCGGCACGCCCAGCGGGTTGAGCACGATGTCGACCGGGGTACCGTCTTCGAGGAACGGCATGTCTTCCTGCGGCAGGATCCGCGAGATGACACCCTTGTTCCCGTGACGGCCGGCCATCTTGTCACCCGGCTGCAGCTTGCGCTTCACGGCAACGAAGACCTTGACCATCTTGAGCACGCCCGGGGCGAGTTCGTCGCCACGCTCGAGCTTTTCCTTGCGGTCCTCGAACTTCTCCTGGATCGCCTTGACGGTCGCGTCGTACTGGGCCTTCACGGCTTCGAGCTGGCCCTGGACCTTGTCGTCGGCCACGGCGAACTTCCACCATTCATGGCGTTCCACTTCGGACAGGTTGTCCTCGGTGATGGTGTCGCCCTTCTTGAAGCCCTTCGGCGCAGCCGCGGCCACCTGGCCCACCAGCATGTCGCGCAGGCGGTTGAAGGTGGCGCGGTTGAGGATCGCGCGCTCGTCCTCACGGTCCTTGGCGAGGCGTTCGATTTCCTCGTTCTGGATCGCGCGGGTACGGTCGTCGATCTCGATCCCGTGACGGTTGAAGACGCGAACGTCGACAATCGTGCCCGAAACGCCCGGCGGCAGGCGGAGCGAGGTGTCACGCACGTCGCTGGCCTTTTCGCCGAAGATCGCGCGCAGCAGCTTTTCTTCCGGGGTCATCGGCGATTCACCCTTGGGGGTGATCTTGCCGACCAGGATATCGCCCGGGTGCACTTCGGCACCGATGTAGACGATGCCCGCTTCGTCGAGGTTGCGCAGGGCTTCCTCGCCGACGTTCGGGATGTCGCGGGTGATGTCTTCCGGCCCAAGCTTGGTGTCGCGGGCCATGACTTCGAATTCGTCGATGTGGATCGAGGTGAACACGTCGTCCTTGACGATGCGTTCGCTGATCAGGATCGAGTCTTCGTAGTTGTAGCCATTCCACGGCATGAAGGCGACGAGGCTGTTGCGGCCCAGCGCCAGTTCGCCCAGCTCGGTCGAGGGACCATCGGCCAGGATGTCACCGGCCTTGACCACTTCGCCCACCTTCACCAGCGGGCGCTGGTTGATGCAGGTCGACTGGTTCGAGCGTTCGAACTTCTGCAGGCGGTAGATATCGACGCCCGACTGGCCGGGTTCGATATCGCCCGAGGCGCGGATCACGATCCGGGTGGCGTCGACCTGGTCAACGATCCCGCCGCGCAGCGCGGCGATCGCAGCGCCGGAATCGCGGGCCACGGTTTCTTCCATGCCGGTGCCGACAAACGGCGCCTCGGCGCGCACCAGCGGCACGGCCTGACGCTGCATGTTCGAGCCCATCAGCGCGCGGTTGGCGTCGTCGTTTTCCAGGAACGGAATGAGCGAGGCGGCCACCGAGACGAGCTGCTTGGGGCTGACGTCCATCAGCGTGATGTGTTCGCGCGGAGCCATCACGAATTCGCCCGCTTCACGAGCCGAGACCAGCTCTTCCACGAAGGTGCCGTCAGCG
>JAJTFU010000077.1 GCA_021299075.1 Novosphingobium sp.
GGCAAGACTGTCATCGCTGGCGATGGCCAGGTTTCGATGGGCAACACCGTGATGAAGCCCAACGCCCGCAAGGTGCGGCGGCTGGGCGATGGCTCGGTGATCGCCGGGTTCGCCGGGGCTACGGCCGATGCCTTCACACTGTTCGAGCGGCTGGAAAAGAAGCTGGAACAGCACCGCGGCCAGCTGATGCGCGCTGCAGTGGAACTCGCCAAGGATTGGCGGACCGATAAGTACCTGCGCAACCTTGAAGCGCTGATGATCGTGGCCGACAAGGATGTGCTGCTGATCCTGACCGGTAATGGCGATGTGCTGGAACCCGAACACGGCATTGCGGCGATCGGCTCGGGCGGGAACTATGCCCTCTCGGCCGCTAAGGCGCTGGTCGATTACGAGCAGGATGCCGAGAAGCTGGCCCGCCGCGCCATGGCGGTCGCCGCCGAAGTCTGCGTTTTCACCAATGACCGGGTGACCGTCGAAACCATCGACGCCTGACGCCCGAAGGAAATTCCATGAACCAGAATCTGACCCCCAAGGCGATCGTCGCCGCGCTCGACGAGCACATCATCGGCCAAGCCGATGCCAAGAAGGCCGTGGCCGTCGCGCTGCGAAATCGTTGGCGCCGCCAGCGCCTCTCGCCCGAGCTGCGCGACGAGGTGACGCCCAAGAATATCCTGATGATCGGGCCGACGGGTTGCGGCAAGACCGAGATCAGCCGCCGCCTGGCGAAGCTGGCCGATGCGCCCTTCGTAAAGGTCGAAGCGACCAAGTTCACCGAGGTTGGCTATGTCGGCCGCGATGTCGAGCAGATTGCCCGCGATCTGGTCGAGGAAGCGATCCGGCTGGAAAAGGACCGCCGCCGCGATGCCGTGCGCGATGCGGCCAGCAAGGCAGCGATGGATCGGCTGCTGAAGGCCCTGGTGGGCGAGAATGCCAGCGAGGCAACCCGCGAGAGCTTCCGCCAGCGGATCGTCGAAAACGCGATGAACGATGTCGAGGTGGAGATCGAGGTCGAGGATACGCCCGGCGCACCGTTTGACCTGCCGGGGATGCCGGGCGGGGTCGGCATGATCAACCTTTCCGAAATGATGTCCAAGGCGATGGGCCGCCAAAACCTCAAGCGGCGCAAGCTCAAGGTCCCGCAGGCCTGGGACAAGCTGGTCGACGAGGAAGCCGAAAAGCGCATGGACCAGGACGATGTCGCCCGCGTCGCGCTGGCCAATGCCGAAGCCAACGGGATCGTCTTCATCGACGAGATCGACAAGATCGCCGTGTCCGACGTGCGCGGCGGATCGGTCAGCCGCGAAGGCGTTCAGCGCGATCTGCTGCCGCTGATCGAAGGCACGACGGTCGCCACCAAGTATGGCCCGATGAAAACCGACCACGTGCTGTTCATCGGCTCGGGCGCGTTCCACGTCGCCAAGCCCAGCGACATGCTGCCCGAACTGCAGGGCCGCCTGCCGATCCGGGTCGAGCTGAAGGCGCTGTCGGAGGAAGACTTCGTTCGCATCCTCGCCGAAACCCGTGCCAACCTGGTCGAGCAGTACAAGGCGCTGCTGGGGACCGAGAAGGTCACCGTGAACTTCACGCCCGAGGCCGTGCGCGCAGTCGCCCGGATCGCCGCGCAGGTGAATGAGGCGGTCGAAAATATTGGTGCCCGCCGGCTCCAGACCGTGATGGAAAAGTTGCTAGAGGACCTGAGCTTCGAAGCCGAGGACCGCGAAGGCGAGACGGTGACGATCGACGAGGATTACGTGACCTCGCGGCTAGCCGGCCTCGCGCGCGACACCGACCTCTCAAAGTACATCCTCTAGTCGCTCGTCGACGCCCCCCGGTATTTGGTCGAGTGCCGGGGCCGCACCATTGCACTGGCAAGCAGGCAGGCTAAACCCCTTCGCAACAAAGGGGACCTTGCCATGAAATCTCGCCTGCTTGCCGCTGCCGCGCTGCTGATCCTGCCGCTGGCTGCTCCGCTCCATGCCAAGGAGGCCGCGCCAGCAGCTGCGCCCGCGGTGAAGGCGCCGAAGATCGAATACACCCAGTGGCAGCTCAAGAACGGGCTGACCGTGATCGCCATTCCCGATCCAGCGACCGCCAACGTGCTGGTTTCGATGTGGTACGGCGTGGGCGGTAAGCACGATCCCGAGGGCCGATCGGGCTTTGCCCACCTGTTCGAACATATCCTCAGCCGCAAGACGGTGAACATGCCTTACAACATGATCAACCGGCTGACCGAGGATGTCGGCGGGGTGCGCAATGCCTCGACCAGCGATGACCGGACCAATTACTATGAAACGGTCCCGGCGCAGTATCTCGAAACCCTGCTGTGGACCCATGCCGAGCGGATGGCCCGCCCGGTGGTCGACAGCGAGGTGTTCGAGCGTGAGCGCAGCATCGTTAAGGAAGAGCTGCGCCAGCGCGTGCTGGCTTCGCCCTATGGCCGCCTGTTCTTCTTTGCCCTGCCGGAAAACGCCTTTGACGTAATGCCGCAGCGCCGCTCGGTGATCGGCTCGATCGAGCAGCTCGATGCCGCCAAGCTCGACGATGCCCGCGCTTTCCACCAGGCCTATTATGGCCCCGATACGGCGACGCTGATCGTCTCGGGCAATTTCGAGACCAAGCAGCTGAAGGGCCTGGTCGATCGCTATTTCGGCGCGATCCCGAGGCGCGCCAAACCGGTCTCGCTGGCGATCACCGCCAAGGAGCCGGCCCGCACCGCTGCGCGCCGGGTCGATATCACCGCGCCCAACGTGCCGCTGCCGATGGTCGGGGCGACCTGGAAGCTGCCGGCCGCAACCTCGCCTGATGCCGCCGCGCTGGAAGTGATGGATGCCGTGCTCAGCCAGGGTGACAACAGCCGGCTGCATGCCGCGCTGGTCCGCACCGGCAAAAGCGCGCAGATCCTGCAATCGACCAGCTTCTCGCGCGAGATTGGCCGTTCGGCCGCACTGGCCGCGGTCAGTCCGGCCAGCAATGCGGACGATGTGCTCAAGACCCTCTATGCCGAGATCGAGCGCGTGCGGACCGAGCCGGTTACCGCCGCCGAACTGGCCGAAGCCAAGAATGAGTTGCTCGCGCAGTCGCTCAGCCGCCGTGAGACGGCACAGGGCCGCGGGTTCGAACTGGGCGAGGCGCTGGTCATCACCGGCGATCCGGCAGCGGCCGACAAGCGCCTGGCCGCCATCGCCAAGGTGACCGCTGCCGATGTGCAGCGCGTTGCGGCCAAGTACTATGCACCCAATGCCCGGGTCGAACTGCGCTATACCCAGGGGCCGGAAAACCCCAAGGCCTGGGCCAATCCGGCACCGATGCCGATCTTTGCCAGCGTGGCGCCTGCCACCGGCGAACCGCTGAAGCTCAAGGACGAGAAGGATCGTCAGCCGCCGCCCGCACCCGGCGCCGCGCCGCCGCTGCGTCAGCCGGCAATGGCCGAGCGCAAGCTGGACAACGGCGTGACCGTGGTCACCGCCCAGACCGGCACCGTGCCGGTCGCCACGCTGACTGTGCTGCTTCCCGGCGGATCGATCAGCGATCCACGCGACAAGGCCGGGATCGCCCAATTTGCCGCCAACCTTGCCACCAAGGGCACGGCGACCCAGTCGGCCCAGCAGATCGCCGCCAAGATGGAGAGCCTTGGGGCCAATCTGGGCGCCACCGCCGGGCCGGAAGGCGGCCTGTTGACCGTAACCGCACCTACCGCCAACCTGGCGGCGGCGGGCGAAGTGCTCGCCGATATCCTGCGCAATGCCAGCTTCCCCGAGGAGGAGTTCCAGCGCGAACGCAAGCGCGCGCTCGATGGGCTGAAGGTGGCACTGAAGGATCCGGGCTCGCTCGGCGGGCTGGCGCTGCAGCCGCTGGTCTATGGCGCAGCGCCTTATGGCACGCTGGCTGGCGGCACGCCCGACAGCTTGGCGCGGCTGACCCGCGAGGATCTTGTCGCCCACCGTCAGACCTGGTGGCATCCGGCCGCGACCAAGGTGATCGTTTCGGGCGGGATCGATGCGGCCGCGGCCAATGCCCTGGCCGACAAACTGTTCGCTGACTGGCGCGTGGCGAGCCAGGCACCGACCGCCGTGACCGCTCGCTCCGGCCCGGCTGGCGCGGCGCGGACCATGGTGATCGATATGCCCGAAGCGGGCCAGGCTGCCGTCTTTGCCGCCGTGCGGGGGACCGGGCGGGGCCAGGCGGACTATGTCCCGCTGCTGCTGGCTAACGCCGTGCTCGGTGTCGGCTCCAACGGCCGGTTGTTCGAGGAAGTGCGGACCAAGCGCGGGCTGTCCTATGGCGCCTATTCCAGCCTCTCGACCCGCGCCGAAGCCGGCCTGCTGACCGCCAGCGCCCAGACCAAGAACGAGAGCGCGGCCGATGTCGCCAAGGTCTTCCTCGATGAATTCGCGCGCCTGGGCCGCGAACCGGTTGCGCCCGATGCGCTGGAAAAGCGCCGCCTGTTCCTGGGCGGGGCCACCCAGCGCGCGCTGGAAACCAGTAACGGTTTTGCCGGCACCGTCGGTAACCTGCTGCAGCAGGGCCTGCCCCCCAGCGAGGCACTGCAGTTTGCTCAGCGGCTGAGCGCGGCCGATCCCGCGGCCGTCAACGCGGCGGCGACGCGCTATGTCACCCCAGAAAGCGCCACGCTGCTGATCGTCGGCAATGCCAGCCAGTTCCTCGACAAGCTCAAGGCACTGCGCGGTGAAGTGACCGTGATCAAGGCCAGCGATCTGGACTTGTCGAGCCCGACATTGGGAGCGAAATAGGGGCATGAGCACACCGCCCGACGACAAGCCCGTCTACCGCCTCCTCACCGGCCAGGACGACCGCGCCTTTTGCGAGCGGGTGTCCGAGGCCCTGGCTCAGGGCTGGCGGCTGTGCGGCTCGCCCAGCCTGGCCTGGGATCAGGAGGCGGGCTGCATGAAGGCGGCTCAGGCGGTGGTCTGGAAAGACGCGGACGTGGTGAAGTAGCGCCTGCTACTCCGCCGCTTCGCCCAGTTCTTCCATCGCTTCGGCCTGGCGCGCCCACATTTCGGCATAGAGCCCGCCTTGGCGCAGCAGGTCGGCATGGCTGCCCTGTTCGGCCAGTTGCCCGGCATTGAGCACCAGGATCGTATCGGCATCGGCAATCGTCGACAGCCGGTGCGCAATCGACAGCGAGGTCCGGCCGGAACTGACGCGATGGAGCGTGGCCAGCACGTCCTGCTCGGTCCGCGTATCAAGCGCCGAGGTTGCTTCGTCGAGCAGCAGGATCGGCGGGTTCTTGACCAGGGTCCGGGCAATGGCGACGCGCTGCTTCTCTCCGCCCGACAGCTTGAGCCCGCGTTCGCCAACTTCGGTCTCGAAGCCGGCAGGCAGGCGGCCGATCAGGTCCATCAGCGCGGCATCGCGGGCGGCCTGCTCAACCTCGGCCGGGCCCGCGCCATCGCGGCCATAGGCAATGTTGTAGCCGATGGTGTCATTGAACAGCACCGAATCCTGCGGAACGATGCCGATATGCGCACGCAAACTCGCCTGGGTGACCTGGGCAATGTCCTGCCCGTCGATAAGGATTCGGCCCGACCACGGATCGTAGAACCGGAAGACCAGCCGGGCGATCGTGCTCTTGCCCGCGCCGGATGGCCCGACCACGGCGACCTGGCTACCGGCGGGCACTTCGAATGACAGGCCATTGAGGATCGTCCGGTCACGCTCATAGCCGAAGACGACATTGTCAAAGGTGAGGGTAGGGCGCTTCACAACCAGCGCCGGGGCGCCCGGCGCGTCGCGCACCTCGATATCGGTATCGATCAGCCGGAACATGTCGGCCATGTCAGTCAGGCCCTGGCGGATCGTGCGGTAGACCATGCCCAGCATGTCGAGCGGGCGGAACAGCTGGGCGAGATAGGTCTGCACGAAAACCAGCTGTCCAGCGCTGTATTCGCCGCGTGCCCAGCCATAGACCGTCAGCGCCATGGCTACGGCCATCAGCAGGTTGGTGATGACCGACTGGGCGATATTGAGCAGGCCCAGGCTGTTCTCGCTCTTTACCGCCGCCTTGGCATAGGCCTGGGTCGCCTGGGCATAGCGGGCTTCCTCGCGCGCCTCGGCGTTGAAGTACTTCACCGTCTCGTAGTTCAGCAGCGAATCGACCGCGCGTGACAGCGCCTGGCCATCCAGCCGGTTCATCTGTTCGCGCAGCGCGGTGCGCCATTCGGTGATCGCGCGGGTGACCCAGCTATAGGCCACCACGGCGACCGCCGTGGCAATCACCAGCGGCCAGCCGAAATTGAGGTAGAAGATCACCGCCACGCCGACGAGCAGGATGATCGTGGGCGCGATGTTGAACAGCATGAAATAAAGCATCGTGTCGATGCTCTTGGTCCCGCGCTCGATCACCTTGGTCACTTCGCCGGTGCGGCGGGCCAGGTGGAAGCGCAAGGACAGGCGATGCAGCCGGTTGAAGACGTTCTCGGCCAGTTGCGCCGTGGCCTGCTGGCCGACCCGTTCGAATACGATGTTGCGCAGGTTGTCGAACACCACGCCGCCCAGCCGCGCCGCCGAATAGGCCAGCACGAACAACATCGCGAAAGTGATCACGCGGTTGCCGGTGACACTCATCGCGTCGATTGCCCATTTCAGGAAATAGGGCAGGCTGAACTGGGTAGCGGTGGACAGCAGGATCAGCAGCAGCGCTCCGACGATCCGGGCGCGCAACTTCCAGTCATGCTCTGGCCACAGATAGGGCAGGAACCGCCGCAGCGTGCCCCAGCCATCGTGGCGGGCGTTCTTGTCGATCGGATTTTCGGGCGGCATCACCCCTATCTAGGGAGCCGCAGCGAAAAGGCCAGTCAGAGCACGCCCGAAGGCACGTCGAACAGGATCCGGCGGGTTGAGAAGTCGATCGCCAGCCGGTCCAGGCTGCGCAGGTCGCGCATGCCAAGCAGCAGCGACGGGCGGCTATCCAGCTTCAGCGCCTTGAACGCGGGCGCATCGGTATAGGCGATGGCGACATTGTTGAAGCGGACGTCAGCAATCTCCAGCCAGCGGGCATAGCCCAGCTCAGCACTGACCGAGTGGCCGGTGACGCTCAGCAGCTGGATCTTCTCGCTCTTGCGCTTCTTTGACAGCGCCCGCTGCAGTGCCAGGTTGCCGATCGAGGTCTCGGCCCCGGTATCGATAACCACCTGGACCTTGATCCCTTCCAGCCGGGCATCGGCCATGATCAGCTGGCCCGAGCGGCGGCGCGCCTCGACCACGATTTCGAACCCGCGATTGCCGCCCAGGTTCTTGGCATCGTCGATCGCCAGCAGACCCTTCTTGAAATCGACCAGCACGCGCTGGTCCTGCAGGCTGTCGAGCCCGAGGATGCCATCGGCCCCCATGTGCTCGCTTTCCAGCAGTGGCGCGGACAGCCCGTAGTAAGAGCGCCGACCCAGATCGATCTGGTCCAGATCGACCATGTCGACCATTTGCGTGCCGGCCACGCTGATCAGCCGGGCCTGACGGTTGGGCACCAGCGACAGTCGGTTGGCCAGATCGCGCGACAGTACGGTGTTCTGGGAACCGGTATCGATCAGGAAGCGGAACGGCCCTTGCTCCACCACCTTCACCGGCACGGTCATCCGGCTCCACTGGTCCTTGCGGATCGCGACGATGTCAGTGGCGGCGGCCTGTTGCTGGCCGTCCTGCCCGGCGAAGACCGGCAGGGCAGCAGCAAAAGGCAATAGCGGGAGCAGCAGGCTCGAAACGGGCATGACAGATTCCTCTCAACTGCCCCTTATACCACGCGGCCGAACGGGCTGCCATGTCATCCATCGAATGACGCCTGCCGACCATGTACCAGTTTGCCTTTGCTTAACGGGGCTTTGCTAGTAGCCAGAGCCGGAAATGGCACAGCTGATCGATCGGGCCCTGCGAAAGCTGCGCGAATTCCGCTTCCTGCGCGGCTGCCGCGCTGTGCTTTCCACACCGCCCGCGCGCGTGCGCGAGGATGGGGTCGTGATCTTCTCGATGATCGGCACCAAGGTGCTGCTGCCTTACCTTGTGGCAGCCAAGTCATTCCAGGCGCAGTTGGGGCGGGGACGTTTCGCGATCCTTGACGATGGCACCCTGACCGCTGCCGACAAGGCCGTGTTGGCGCATCACCTCGGCAACCCGCCGATAACCCCAATTGCTTCAGTCGATACCGGGCCCTGTCCGCGCGGCGGCACCTGGGAACGACTGCTGACGATCCTGGATCTGCGCCAGGGCGACTATGTGATCCAGCTCGATTCGGACATTGTCGCGCTCGGCCCGGTGCC
>JAJTFU010000078.1:0-1202 GCA_021299075.1 Novosphingobium sp.
AGGTCACCGCCGCCGGGTCAGACACTTCGCTGGCCGAGATTGCGCGGCTGATGGAGGCGGCGGGGCAAGTCCGCTCGCGCTATGTCCGCATCGCCGATCGCGCCTCGCGGCTCTATGCGCCGGCGGTCCACACGCTGGCGGCGCTGACGCTGGCCGGCTGGCTGATCGCCGGGGCGGGCTGGCACCACTCGCTGGTGATCGCGATTGCCGTGCTGATCATCACCTGCCCCTGCGCGCTCGGCCTGGCCGTGCCAGTGGCGCAGGTCGTAGCGAGCGGAGCGCTGATGCGCGCCGGGATCATGGTCAAGGACGGGGCCGCGCTCGAACGGCTGGCCACAATTGACCGGGCGCTGCTCGACAAGACGGGCACGTTGACGCTGGGCCGTCCGCTGCCCGATCCGGTCAGCCTGGCCGCGCTGGATGACGATGAGGCCGCCGTAGCGCTGGCGCTCGCCTCGCACAGCCGCCATCCGCTTTCGCGGGCGTTGGCCGATGCGCTGGGCGGGGCCGGCCACCGCGCTGCCGAATTGCAGGACGTATCGGAAGAGCCGGGCCGCGGCGTCCGCGCTACCTGGCAAGGACAGGATGTCGCCCTGCGCCGGCCCGACAGTGCTACCGGCATTGCCACGGCGCTTGCCATTGGCGACCGGCCGGTCCGCCTGATCACCTTTGCCGACCGGCTGCGCCCCGATGCCGAGCAGGCCTTGGCCGAACTTAAGGCGCTGGGGATCGAGGCCACAATCCTGTCCGGCGACAATCCCGCTGCCGTTGCGGAGGTCTCGCGCCAGACCGGCCTCACTGCCCAGGCCGCTGCCAGCCCGGCTGACAAGCAAGGCGCGATCGCCCGGCTCCAGGCGGCGGGGCACAAGGTGCTGATGGCGGGCGACGGGCTCAACGATGGTCCCGCACTCTCCGCCGCCGATGCCAGCATTGCCCCGGGCAGCGCCAGCGATGTGGGGCGGCAGGCAGCCGACCTGGTGTTCCTGGGCGATTCGCTCCTCGCCCTGCCGCGCGGGGTGCGGGCCGCGCGCCGGACCATGGCGGTGGTGAAGCAGAACTTCGTCCTCGCCATCGGCTACAATGCGCTGGCGGTGCCGCTGGCAATGGCCGGCTATGTCACCCCGCTGATCGCGGCGATTGCCATGTCGACCAGCTCGCTGATCGTCATCGCCAACTCGTTGCGGCTTTATGGAGCGGCACGG
>JAJTFU010000078.1:1323-9992 GCA_021299075.1 Novosphingobium sp.
TGGTGCCGATCTGCACCGGCGACGGGCAGACTCGGCTGGTCGCGATCCCCAAGAACGGCAACGGCCCGCGCAAGGGCGGGGAGCCGGATTGCGTCAAAGGCTGCCACGGCGGTTCCTCACGCAAGCGCACAAGCGGGCCGCATTTTGAGCCAGCGCAATGACGCCGGCGCCCGATTCCCTGACAAGCACCGGCATGTGGCCGTACTATCCCGATCTGCTCGCCGTTCCGGTTCCGCGCTACACCAGCTTCCCCACCGCGGCGGAGTTTGGCGAGGGGATTGGCGCCGCCGATGCTGATGCCGCGCTGCGCGGCGCCTCGGGTGATGTGTCGCTCTATGTCCATATCCCGTTCTGCGAGCAGATTTGCTGGTATTGCGGCTGCAACACCGGCGCGGCCAACCGCCGCCAGCGCCTCGCCAGCTATCTTGATGCGCTGCACCGTGAGATTGCGCTGGCCGGGACGCGGCTCGACGGACGGATTGCAGCCCGCCGGGTAGCCTTTGGCGGCGGCAGTCCCAACGCGATTACGCCGACCGACTTTGTCCGGCTGGTCGATGCGCTGATCTGCAAGCCGCGATTGGCCGCATTCAGGAGGATGCCCTGATAGCGCGCGGCACCGAGATGCTGCGCGGTGCCGGCGTTTCGTCGCTCAATTTTGACCTGATGTATGGCCTGCCCGGCCAGACGCTGACCGATCTCGAAGCAACCCTGCGCCGGACGGTGGAGCTGGGCGCGGACCGGATCGCGCTGTTCGGCTATGCCCACGTGCCGCACATGATCCCGCGCCAGCGCCGGATCGATGCCAGCCACTTGCCGGACCAGGCGGCCCGCTTTGCCATGGCCGAGTTCGGCTATCGGCTGCTGGTGAGCGAGGGCTATGTGCCGGTCGGCTTCGATCACTTTGCCAGGCCCGGCGATGCCTTGGCCCGCGCCGTGCAGGATGGCACGCTGCGGCGCAATTTCCAGGGCTTTACCGATGATCAGGCCCCCGTGCTGGTCGGCCTCGGCGCCTCGGCGATCACGATGATGCCGGGGATCATCTGGCAGAACGAGAAGAACGCCGGGCGCTATCGGATGCTGCTGTCGCAGGATCGTCTGCCCGCAAGCGGCGGCCTGATCCGCTCGGCTGATGACCAGCGCCGCGGTGCCGTGATCGAAGGAATCCTGTGCCAGGGCGAGGCGCGGCTCGATCCCGATCTGGCCAACGAAGTGCTGATGCGGCTGCTGCCGTTCATCGACCGTGAACTGGCCGAGCTTGATCACGGCACGCTGCGGTTGCTGCCCGAAGCGCTGCCCTATGCCCGCACTATCGCGGCGCTGTTCGACCCCTATCGCCAGGATTCGATCCGCCGGTTCAGCTCGGCGGTCTGACGTCTTGGCTGGCTCGCGCTGGCGCGATTGCAGCCTGCTGGAAAATCACGCATAAATTGCCCCAAGCCGGTCCGGTCCATGCGGCAGGCTGCGAACATGGGGGGCAGTCATGCCAACAATTACACCGCTGGGCTGGTTCCATACCGGCATTGCCATCATCGCGATCCTGGCCGGGATCTATGCGCTCGCCGTCCACAAGCTGATCAAGCCCGATCAGCGCTCTGGCCTGATCTATCTGGTCTGCACGCTGCTGGCCGCGGCGACATCGCTGATGATCTACAACCAGGGGACTGGGTTCGGTCCGGCCCATGCCCTTGGCGTGCTGACGCTGCTGGCCCTGGCGGGTGGGTTCATCGTGCCGCAGCTCCGGTTTCTGGGCGGGCTGATCCCCTATCTCCAGGCGCTGTGCTTTTCCGCCACCTTGCTGTTCCACATGATCCCCGCGATCACGGATGGGCTGCGGCGGCTGCCGGTTGGTGACCCGGTGGTTGACCGGATCGATGATCCGCTGCTGCGTGGGTTCTACCTGGCCTTCCTGGTCCTGTTTCTGCTGGGCTATGGCGCCCAGGTGCTGTGGCTGCGGCGCCAGCGATCAGCATAATTCCGGCAAAAAAAAGAGCGGCTGTACTGTGCAGCCGCTCCAGGTGGGGAGAAACGTTGGTAAGGAAGCCAGCTGGCTTCCGCCTTGTTCTCCTGATGGAACGGCCCTGCGTTCAGCGCTTTGACCAAAATCAACTGCGCGATTAAATTCAGCGCTGCGCCAGTTCGACCAGGCTGTCTGGCCCCAGCACCTGCGGCAGCTGCTCGGGGGTGCTGCTCCCTGCCGGATACCACAGGTAGAGCGGGATGCCCGCTGCGCCCTGGGCCGTAAGGAAACGGGTGATCGCCGGATCGCGCCGGGTCCAGTCGCCGCGCAGCACGATCACGCCAGCTTTCTGGAAGGCAGCGCGGGTCGGCTCGCGCTCGATCGCGACACGCTCGTTGACCTTGCACGAGAGACACCAGTCGGCGGTCATGTAGACGAAGACCGGCTTGCCGCTCGCCTGCGCTTTGGCCAGGGCCTCCTCGCTGAACGGCTGGGCGTCGAGCAGCCCGGCTTCGGCGCTGGCGTCAGGCGCGCGGACCATGCCAGGCAGGCCTATGGCCGAGAGCGCCAGCAGCGCGGCAAGGCCGCCCCACCACAGCCGCCCGCCGGCCAGGCCATTGCGCTGGCGGCGGCCGAGCAGGACCAGGGCGGCGACCACGATCACCGCGATCAGGCCAAGCGCAAAGGCAAAGGCATTGCCGCCGATCCGGCTGGCCAGCCAGATGAGGGCCAGCGCGGTCAGGCCCATCGGCAGGGCCATCCAGTTGCGGAACTTGCCCATCCACGGCCCGGGCTTGGGCATCCGGCGGCGCAGCGCGGGAACCCAGGCGATGGCCAGGAACGGCAGGGCGATCCCCAGGCCCAGCGCGGCGAACAGCAGGAGGGCCGGCAGCGGCGGCAGCAGCAGCGCGGCGCCCATTGCCGCCGCCATGAACGGGCCGGTGCAAGGGGTGGCGGCAAAGGCGGCGAGCAGGCCGGTGGCAAAGGCGCCTTGCGGTGAACCCTCGCTGGCGAAACCCGGCACCATGAATTCGTACAGGCCCAGCAGGTTGGCCGTGATCGCCACGGCCAGCAGCAGCAGCGCGGCAACCACCAGCGGCTCTTGCAACTGGAAGGCCCAGCCCACTTCCTGGCCGGCCGCGCGCAGGCCCAGCAGCAGGCCGCCCAGCGCCAGGCAGGCGACGATCACGCCAGCGGTGTAGGCCAGTCCTTCGGCGCGGGCCTGGGCCTCGCTTTCGCCGGCGCGGGCCAGGCTCAGCGCCTTGAGGCTGAGGATCGGGAAGACGCAGGGCATGATGTTGAGCAGGAGGCCCCCAGCGAGCGCAGCCAGCACCAGCCAGGCCAGCGACGGGGTGGCCGCCGCCGCGCCTTGCAGCCGTGTGCCGCCAGTGGGGACTGCACCCGGCGCGGCATTGATCGTCACCCCGTCACCGGCCGGGCTCAGCCGCAGCACGGCCTCGATCGCGGCGGGCTGGGCCGGCTCGAACTTGGCGATCGGCAGCTCTGCCACCAGCAGATCGCCATCGCGGAAGAAGGCCTGGGGTGCGGCGTAATCGACCACGCTGTTGGTCGCCAGGAACAGGTGCGGCTCGCTGACCTGCATCGCGGCGGGGAGCGGGATCGCGACGCGCAGCTTGCCGCCAGCAAAGGCAAAGCGCGCCGGACTGCCGAGCGGGGCGGGGAGCGCAGCACGCCAGGCGTCGAACCGGGCATCGGGCTGGCCTGGTGGGCCGACCGTTACCCTGGTCGCCAGCTCGCCCTGTTCGGGCACGCAGATCTCGTCGGTGCAGGCCAGCCACTGCGCCTTGGCGCGCAGGTCCAGCACTTGCCCCGGCTTCGCGTCCGCCGGCACGGTGAAGGGTACCAGCACGGCATATTCAGTCTTGAAGACGTGGTTCATCAGCCCGGCGATGGTCAGGGTGGCGGGCACCGGATAGGCCAGCGCGCCAACCTTGGCGCCGGGGGGCAGCGCCCAATCAACCGTCATCCCCTGGCCGGCGTCACCGGGGTTCTGCCAATAGCCGTGCCAGCCGGGCTTTGGCTGCATGTCGATCGCCAGCGTCACTCTGCTGCCGGGCATGGCTGGGCCCTCTGCCAGCAGGGTGGCGGCGATGTTGGTTTCGCTCGCCCGCGCCGGCATGGCGGTCAGGATCAGCAGGTGCAGCAGGAAAGCGATCAGGGCCGCGAGGCGAGCCATCGAATTGTCATCTCCTTGGCCTATTGCAGGCCTTGCACTTGGGCCCCTGCAACGCCATCAGGGCCTTGCCGATTTCGGCGTCCAAAGCAAGGATTCACCCATGCGCCGCACCGTTCTTCGCCTGCTTGCCACTGCTGCCCTGGGCCTGTCAGCCCCGGCTTTGGCCCAAGGTCAACCGGCAGCGGCGTCCCCGGCTGAGCCTGCGGCTGAGACTGCCCGCCCGCAACTTGTCCTGGCGGTCTCGATCGACCAGCTCTCGTCCGATCTGTTCGCCCAGTATCGTGAGCACTTCACCGGCGGCTTTGCCCGCCTGCTGAGCGGCGCGGTCTTCCCCTCGGGCTTCCAGTCGCACGCCGCGACGGAGACCTGCCCCGGCCACTCGACGATCCTGACCGGCGCGCGCCCGGCGCGCAGCGGGATCATTGCCAACAACTGGTTCAACCCCGCAATCGCCCGCGCTGACAAGAAGATCTATTGTTCGGAAGACCTGTCGGATCCCGCCAGCACTTCGGGCAACCCGGTGGTTTCGGCCAACCTGCTCAAGGTGCCGACCCTGGGTGAGCTGATGAAGGCCGCCAATCCCACCACGCGCAATGTCGCCGTTTCGGCGAAGGACCGCGCCGTGGTGATGATGGGCGGGCACAAGATCGATGCGGGCTACTGGTGGAAGGGCAGCAGCTTCACCACCTTCAAGGGGCGTGAGCTGACCCCGGCAGCGCAACGCGCCAATGCCGCCGCCAGCGCCCTGCTGGCCAAGGGCGCGCCCGCGCTCAAGGCTCCGGCCTGGTGCGGTCCGCGTGACCAGGCCGTGGCGATCGGCAATGGGACGGTCGGGACCTATCGTTTTGCCCTGCCCAAGGGCGCGAAGCCCGATGTGCTGCGGGTTTCGCCGCGGATGGACGCAGCAACTGTGGATCTGGCGCTCGGCCTGGTTGACGAGCTCAAGCTGGGCCAGGGCGCAGCGCCCGATGTCCTCTCGGTCAGCCTTTCGGCCAGCGACTATATTGGCCATGCTGTCGGCACCGAAGGCGTCGAAATGTGCATCCAGATGGCGGAGCTGGATAGCAACCTGGGCCGGCTGTTCGCCGCGCTCGACAAGCGCAAGATCGATTACCTGGTGGTGCTGACCGCCGACCACGGCGGGCATGACGCGCCCGAACGGCTACGCCAGCAGGCCATGCCGGGCGCGAGCCGCGCCGACAAGGCGCTGATGCCGGCCGCGCTGGGGGCCGAAATCACCCGCCGCACCGGGATTGCCGCGCCGCAAGGGCCGCTGATCTATGGCGATGGTCCGTTCGGTGACATGTACGTCAATGCCGCCGTCACCGGCGCGGCCAAGACCCGCGTGGTCAACGAGTTGCTCAACCTCACCCGCAATCACCCGCAGGTGACGGCGGTCTTCACTGCGGCAGAGCTGGCCGCCACCCCGGTCCCGGCCGGCAACCCGCAGGACTGGACGATCAAGGAGCGCGCGCGCGCCTCGTTCATGGCCGAACGATCGGGCGACGTGGTGGTGGTGCTTAACCGCGCGGTGACGCCGATCCCTGAGCCTGTGCTGGGGGCCTATGTTGCCACCCACGGCAGCGTCTGGGACTATGACCGGCGGGTGCCGATGCTGTTCTGGCGCAAGGGCATGACGGGCTTCGAACAACCCAATCCGGTCGAAACGGTCGACATCGCGCCGACGCTGGCCGCGGTGATCGGCCTGCGGCTTGATGACGGGGCCTTCGATGGCCGCTGTCTCGATCTCGATGCCGGCGCCGGCAACAGCTGCGAGCGCGCCAAGTGAGCGGGCGGCGCGATCTGGTCATCCTGGGCGGCGGGCTGGTCGGCATGACCCTGGCCCTCGCTGCGGCGCGTCAGGGCATCACTAGCCACGTGGTCGACAAGGCAACGCCCGAGCAGCTGACCGCCGAAGGGGCTGACGGCCGCGCCTCGGCAATTTCGACTGCCAGCTGGAACCTGTTCGCCAATATCGGCCTGGCTGACCGGCTGGCCCCGCTGGGCTGCCCGATCGCGGCGATTGCCGTGACCGACCAGATGAAGCCGGGCCGGATCGACTTCCAGCCCGGCGCGGAGGACGGCTCGCTTGGCCGGATGTATGCCAACCGCGATATCCGTACCGCCCTGTTCGAAGCGGCCAAGGCGGAACCCGCGATCGCCTGGCATTCGGGCACCGAAGCGGTGGAGCGTGAGCGCGGCGAACACGGCGTGCGGGCGGTGCTCGACAATGGCGAGGAGCTGACCGGCAGCCTGCTGGTCGCCGCCGAGGGCCGCAAGTCCCCCACCCGCGACGAGGCCGGGCTGGCCACCGCCAAGTGGGATTACCACCACCGCGCGATCGTCACCGCGCTCTATCATGAGCAGAGCCACGAGAACGTCGCCTGGGAGATCTTCTATCCGGCCGGGCCCTTTGCCCTGCTGCCGCTGCTTGATGACAATGGCCGTCACCGTTCGGCGCTGGTCTGGACCGTGGCGGAAAAGGATGCCGCCGGGGTCCTCGCCATGCCCGAGGCGCTGTTCCTGGGCGAGGTTCACCGCCACATGGGCGGCATGTTCGGCGCGCTGGAACTGGCCGCGCCGCGGATGTCCTATCCGCTCAATTTCCACCGCGCGCCGCGGATCGTAGAGCAGCGGCTGGCGCTGATCGGCGATGCCGCGCATGGCATTCACCCGATTGCCGGGCAGGGCCTCAACCTGGGGCTGCGCGATGTCGGCGCGCTGGTCGAGGTGTTGAGCGATGGCATGCGGCTGGGGCTGGAGCCGGGCGATGCCCAGCTGCTCGCGCGCTATGAGCGCTGGCGCTCGGTCGATAGCTTCTCGGTCGGGTTCGCCACCGATGCGATCAACCGGCTGTTCGCAATTCCCGGCCGCCTGCCCAGCGCCGTGCGGCGGCTCGGCATGGGCGCGGTCCAGCGTTCGGGCTGGCTCAAGCGCTTCTTCATGGACGAGGCGCGCGGCATGTCGGGCGACTTGCCGGCGCTGCTGCGGGCCTAGAAGCTCGCTTCGGCCGGGCTTGACGCTGGCGGCGCACCGGGTCCGGGCTGCTGCACGGCGACGCCGGTCGCGTCCTTGAGCTTTTCCGGCTCCAGCAGGGCAGCAGTCTCGATCAGGTCGAGCGCCTTCTGCGAGGTGGCATAGCGCCGCGCCTCGGTCAGCCAATTGCCAGCATCGCGGGCCCCGGGCAGGCGCTCGATCTCTGCCATCGCGCTTTCGACCTGGCCGCTGCGCAGCATCAGCCGGGCCCGATCGAACCGGGCGTCAGGCTGGGCCGAGGGCGCATCGCCGCGGTGAATCACGAACAGGCCTGACAGCTCGCGCCTGAAGCGCTGCCAGCCGCTCTCATTGGCCGGCGTGCCGAGCAGGGTCGGGGCAAGCGCTTCGAGCTCACTGTTGAGCTGGTCGATCGTGACCGGGCGCTGGGCATTGGCGATCAGCGTTTCGACGGCATTGGCCTGAGCCTCGCCAAACCGCAGCTTGAGCTGGCTTTCGAGGTATCCCAATGGCGCCCCGCGCTCGATCGCGCGGCGGGTGGCGAGCGCGACCAGCAGCGCCTCGGCGCGGGCCGTATTGCCTTCGGTCGCGGCGGCCTGGAGATCGAGCCGGGCCAGCCGCTGCTCGAGCGCGGCGATCCGCTGATCCATCCCGCCAGCCGCAGCGGCGAGCGAGGGGCTGGCGCTGGGGGCGGGCAGCGCGCCGGCCAGCGGGCTGGCCTTGGGTGCCGGGGCTGTCACTGCGGGCTTGCCGAAGTCCGCGCTGAGCGGCAGCTTGTCATCATAGACCAGCCAGCCAATCAGGGCCGCGCCGCCGATGAAGGCCAGCAGTGATGTGCCCATGACCGCGCGCAGGGAAATGCCAGGGGTGCCGGGACGGCGCGGATAGGTATCGAATTCAGTCATGCCGGGTCGCGATGGCCTTCAGGAATTGGTCTTGCCCCAGGGGTCTTGGCACATCTGGCGGGCCAAGGCCAGCAGCGCGCGGTCGCTGGTATCGGCGGCCACGGCGACCTCGCCCCAGCCGTCGCCCGCCGCCGCCGCGATCCGCGGCCCCAGTGCACAGAGCCGCAGCCGCGCGCGGCGCAGGCCGTTGCGGACGCATTCGGCGGCAAAGTGATGCGCTGCCTCGGCTGAATGGAGCGCGACCAGCGCGGGCTCACCCAGCAGCTTCACCAGTTCGGGCGGCATCGGCTGGGCGCGGCTGGCGTAGACTACCCGTTCGGCCATGGTCACGCCGGCCGGCGGGGTCAGCGCAATCCGTTCCTCGCCGGCCAGCCGCAGCAGCCGGCGGTGGGTGGGATCAAGCTGGCCGAGCACGGATTGCAGGCCGCCCTGGCCTTGGCCGATTACTGTGATCCCGGACGCGCGGGCAACATCGGCTGTCGCATCGCCCACGGCATAGGCCGGCAGGTGGCGCACGGCGGCCAGGCCCGGCCCGGCGTGGCGGATCGCATTGGCGCTCCCCAGCAGCAACGCATCGTGGGCATCGGGCGGCGGGGCGGACCATGAGCGCGGGGTG